>NZ_HF991022.1:13199-51769 GCF_000432295.1 Bacteroides sp. CAG:189 | reverse complement strand
CAGGAATGGGAAGATTATATGGCGATTTTCCAACTTGTGACTCCCGGATCTACTTCCGCACAAAAATGGCAACCGATGGAACGTATGTTCCATTTATACGAATAACCTTTTATTTTTACGAACAACCTCAAACGAGTTTATATCCTAACGAATTTATACCATTATGAATAACACCAAACGCTTTTCTATCCTGAGCAAAGACGGCGTCAGCTATCTTATTCCTTTTATTCTCATCACCAGTTGTTTTGCACTCTGGGGATTTGCCAATGACATAACCAATCCTATGGTAAAAGCTTTCTCCAAGATATTCCGTATGAGTGTGACGGATGGCGCATTGGTGCAAGTCGCTTTTTATGGTGGTTATTTTGCAATGGCTTTTCCGGCTGCTATATTTATCCGCCGGTATTCTTATAAGGCCGGCATTTTGTTGGGATTGGGGCTGTATGCATTCGGTGCTCTCCTTTTCTTTCCTGCCATGATGACCGGAAATTATTATCCTTTTTTAATTGCCTATTTTATTTTGACTTGCGGACTTTCCTTTCTTGAGACCAGTGCTAATCCGTATATCCTGTCGATGGGCACGGAGGAGACGGCTACGCGTCGGCTCAATCTGGCTCAGTCTTTCAATCCGATGGGGTCATTATTAGGCATGTATGTGGCGATGAATTTTATCCAGAACCGTCTGAATCCGATGGATACTGCCGAACGGGCTCAGTTGTCTCAAACCGAGTTCGAGGCGATGCGTGATTCGGACTTGGCCGTACTGATTGCTCCATATCTGGTAATCGGTATTGTCATTCTGGTTATGCTATTGCTGATCCGTATGGTGAAGATGCCCAAAAATGCTGACCAGTCTCATTCCATCGATTTTCTGCCTACGTTGAAGCGTATCTTTTCCATTCATCATTATCGTGAAGGGGTGATTGCTCAATTTTTCTATGTGGGTGCACAAATTATGTGTTGGACATTTATCATTCAATACGGTACCCGTTTGTTTACCTCGCAAGGGATGAGTGAACAGGCTGCGGAAGTTTTGTCTCAGCAATACAATATAATAGCAATGGTTATTTTTTGTGTGAGCCGTTTTGTCTGTACTTTCATACTGCGTTATCTCAATCCCGGACTACTGCTGAAGATTTTGGCTATTGCCGCCTGCTGTTTCACAACGGGAGTTATTTTCCTGCAGAATATCGGAGGTATGTATTGTTTGGTCGGTGTTTCGGCATGCATGTCATTGATGTTCCCTACTATTTACGGAATAGCTCTTCAAGGTTTGGGTAATGATGCCAAATTTGGCGCTGCCGGGTTGATTATGGCTATTTTAGGCGGTTCGGTTTTACCTCCGTTGCAGGCAAGTATCATTGATCAGCATGCTTTATTTGGAATGCCGGCGGTGAATCTTTCGTTTATACTTCCATTTATTTGTTTTGTGGTGGTAACTATATACGGACATCGTTCTTATAAACGTGTGAGAAAGGGGTAATTGCCTTTATCTTTACAAGGGAGGTTGGGGCTTACTTTCTCATTTTATTCCCTTTGTCATATCTTATGGACTTTTAGATAGTTCCTCTACGAGAAGAGTATCGTTTCTCGTAGAGGAACTATCTTTTTCCCGTAGAGAAACGACCTGATTCTCTACGGGAAAAAATGTATTCATCTAATATGCTGATAGCCAGCTCTGTGTGTTTTGTTTCCCCTGTGTATTATCTTTACTGTAAAAGAAACTCTGTTTTTACTTTTAAGCAACCTGCCGTTTTGTTTAAATCATTACAATTTTAGTTTTTGGATAACTGATGGGAGCAGTGAATTTTTTGTTTCTTAGACTTATTGTCTAATTCCCTATTGTTTTTTGCTTGTGCCGGTTAGCGAATCGGCTGTTTTCAGCACTTAATTCTGTGAGGTTTTTCCATTCTTATTTATAATTACTTTTCGAATTTCTTCTGATAGGTTGTCATTACCTTAATCGGTATATCTGTTCCATAAAATGGTATGGAGGTTCTATTCCATGGATATTGCCCCTGCTGTTACTACGAATTTTCTATTTTTTGCTTGTATTTTGCAATTTTAAGATATACGAATCGGCTACTTTTGGCTAACAAAGTAATGCATCTGTTAATTTTTAAATTTAATAAAATGAAGAGACGAAATTGTATATTTAAGTATTCGCTTTGCTTATTGTTCATTCAGATCTTATTCTTGGAAAGTGCTTGTGCCGATAGCCGTGAATTTTCTGCCGGTGAGTGGACGGTTCGTTTTAAAGACGAGACAAAGCAAATTGATTTGTTGAAGAATGGAGAGCTCATTTTGAGCGATGTGTTTGTTCGGTTCAATAATTCTTCGAATTACTATAATAGTTCCGAATATACAGATGTGAAGTTTACAAAGGATGAGATTACCGATGAGTTCGGTCCGGCTCAAAAATGTACGATACAGTATAAGAAAGAGGGTGCTCCTACCATCGAACAGATTTTTTATCTTTATTCTTCCAAAGATTTTTTTCTGACGGAAGTTTATCTTACTTCTGTGGATGGAAAGGTGTTGGTAACCAATTATATCTCTCCGATTTATACGACGGCAACCAATCAATTCTTACCTCAGGATACTGACAATCGTCTATTGTTTGTCCCTTTTGATAATGATGGTTTTATAACTTACGGTTCGTTACCGTTGTCGCAATCAAAATCGGCAAGCGCCATACACGCTTCCGGACCGTTGGCTCGCGATACGATTTCATTCGAAGTGACTTCCATCTTTAACGGTGGTAGCCAGAATGGTCTTGTGATTGGTTCCGTAGAGCATGATACCTGGAAGTCGGCTATACGTATGGTAGGATCCCGTGATAACCGGAGTATCACTAAATTGGAATGTTATAGCGGTGCCAGCCATTCTGCTACACGTGATGATAAGGTGCACGGTTCTATAAAAAGCACAACGGTGAAGTCATCCAGAATGTTTGTGGGTTTCTTTGATGATTGGAGATTGGGTATGGAAACGTTTGGAGAAGCGAATGCAGCCGTTGTTCCTAAACGGGAGTGGACCAAGGGGACTCCGTTCGGTTGGAATAGCTGGGGGGGGATGAGTACGCATGTGAATTATGAAGGAGTGCTTTCTGCCTCTGATTTTGTGAAAGAGCATTTGCAGGGGAAAGGCGGTTTTGGCGCAAGCGGAGTTGTTTTTGTCGGCTTGGATTCTTATTGGGATAACTTGAATTGGGAGCAACTGGAAGATTTTGCTCGGCATTGTATTGCCAATGGGCAGGTACCGGGTATTTACTGGACTCCGTTCAATGACTGGTTTCCGGACAATGAACGTGATATTGAAGGGAATAATGGCTATAAATACAGCCAATCGCACTTAAAGGTGAACGGTCAGAAACGGAAATTATATGGTGCCGGCTGTATGGACCCTACAGCCCCGGCTACACTGTCGAGAATTAATTATTTCATTGATAAATTTAAAGCAGCCGGTTTTAAATATCTCAAACTGGATTTTCTTACTGCCGGTATGGTTGAGGCAGACAAATGGTATAATAAGGATATAACAACAGGTACCCAAGCCTTTAACTACGGGATGAAATATCTGCGTGAACGCTGTGGAGACGAAATGTTTATTGTCGAATCGATCGCTCCCCTTTTCCCTTATCAGTATGCGAATGCCCGTCGTATCAGCTGTGATGCCTGGGGAGAAATGTGGCACACCAATTACATGATGAACAGTTTGTCTTTCGGATGGTGGCTGGATCGCGTATATGCTTATAATGATCCTGACCATCTTGTGATGGGAGACCGGAGCGAAGCGGAAAATATGTCTCGTATCACAAGTGGAGCTGTAACGGGTTATTTCATGATTGGCGATAACTTATCGACTAAAGGAAATTATATCGGAACAGAGGTGTCACAGGAAAAGGTGAAGAAATTCGCTGTTAACGACCGGATCAATGCAGTTGTCAATCTTGGTAAAACGTTCAGACCGGCTTATGGTCATAAAGTATCCGGTTCTAACCGTTCGGTCGACCTGTTTACTTTAGAAACGGAAGACGCTTATTACATTGCTTATTTTAATTATGACGAAGGTGTGAAGAGTGGTGAACTGACTCTTCAGGATCTTGGGATCACTCCAGAGAAAGTTTCCGGTGGCATAGAGTGTTGGTCGGGAAATAATGTACAGATTCAAGAGGGCAAGCTTTCTTATAATCTACCTAAGCATCAGGCCGAAATTTACCATTTGTATAAAAAATGAGATTCATGGAATTAAATAACTATATTATGAAAAAGAGTAACAGATTTAGAATTTTCACATCTTTGTTGATGGGTTTCCTTATTGCAGGATTCTCTTCTTGTAAAGATGATGAAAGCCAAAAGAATGAACACGATCCCAACAAGCCGATTGTGTTGACGGATTTTTATCCGAAAGAAGGTGGTATTGCTACTAAAATGGTCTTTAGTGGGGAAAATTTCGGTACGGATGTGAGTAAAATCAATGTGTATTTTAATGACACAAAAGCAGCTGTAGTTCGAAGTACCGGCGAAAAAATGTATGTAATTACCCCGCGTAAACCGGGCGAAGACTGTACTATTACAGTTTCTGTAGGTGATAATAAAGTGGCATTTGACGAACATTTTACTTATCATATTCAAACTACGGTAACTACGCTTTGCGGTATGAAAGGAACTCCCGGAGCGCAAGTGGGAAATCTTGCCGAAACTCAATTCCCGAAGGTTACTTATTTGGCAATTGATACTGACCATAATATATTTGTTTGTTGCCGGGAATTGGATAGTTATTATGATAACAACAAAGTGATGCTGGTAAATGAATTGGAAGATAAGAGTCAGATTCTTATCCCCAATACCGGTGCACCGCTCAATCAGCCTTGTATAGCCGATGATGGACAAACGGTGTATATTCCGTCAGATGCAGGAATGGAGTATTGGGTACTTTCGTCAGAGAACATGTGGATCCCCCGTAAATCATCTTTGCGTAAAGATCCCTCCAGTGATGATTTTGATATTAAATTTAAACACTCATTTGCAATGTGCAAATATGATGGATTTATGTATACACGCGCAAAGGATGGCACATTATTACGGTTTGATCCGTCAACGGGATATACAATGGCTGTTTCAACACAGACGAAATTGATGGCCGAGAGCGACTCTTATATAGTATTTAGTCCGATTAAGGGGGAAGAACATATTTTATATTTGGCATATACTAACTCTCATTGTATCTATACATACAATCTAAAAACAGGTGAACATAAATTGTATGCCGGTATGACGAATCGTTCGGGATATGCAGATGGCCCTTGTGAGTATGCTATGTTTAACGAACCTCGTCAGATGATAGTAAGTGCGGATAATGAGTTGTATTTGGCCGATACGAATAATCATGTGATCAGAAAGATTTCACAAGATGGAATTGTCAGTACGGTAATCGGACTTGCCGGTCAATCGGGATTTATGGATGGAACTCCGGAAGAAGCATTGTTTGACAAACCTTTTGGTGTAGCATTAGATACCGATGGAACTATCTATATTGGTGATAGTGAAAATCAGTGTGTACGCCGACTTGCTATTGAATGATAATTGAGACTTTTAAGATAATACAGTATGAAGAAATATATATTTTTATTGTTCTTGTTGTGTGGCTGTGTTGCTGTGTTTGCACAACAAAAAAGTACATTTACAGTGTCCGGACAAGTGTTTGATGATTTGGATATGCCGGTTCCTGGAGCCAGTGTTTTTATTAAGAATTCTCCGGGAGTGGGAGCTGTCACGGATATTGACGGTAAATTTTCTTTGAAAGCTCAGAAAAATGATGTGATTGTTGTTTCATTTTTGGGATATAAGCAGGAAGAGTATTTGGTGACGAAATCGGAGAGTAATATTTCTATTAAATTGAAACAGGATTCGCAAGTACTTGAAGAAACGGTTATTGTAGGTATGGGTACGCAGCGTAAAGTGAGCGTTGTAGGTGCTATCACCAATGTCGATATAGCAGACATACAAACTCCGGCAACGAATATCAACAATATGTTGGGTGGACGTATTCCGGGTGTTATTTCACTTCAGCGTAGTGGTGAACCCGGAAAAAATATCTCAGAGTTTTGGATTCGCGGTATCGGTACTTTCGGTGCCAACAGCAGTGCTTTGGTGTTGATTGACGGTTTGGAGGGTAATTTGAGCGAGATAGATCCCTCGGATATCGAGAGTTTTTCGGTATTGAAAGATGCGTCTGCAACAGCAGTGTATGGTGTTCGTGGTGCAAACGGTGTTGTTTTGGTAACTACTAAGAGAGGTACGGCAGATAAATTGCAGATTACAGCCCGCGCCAATTGGACTATTTCTCATATGGTAAATATGCCCGAATATCTGGAGGCTTATGATTATGCAAAATTGGCGAATGAGGCTCTTAGAGTCAGAGGAAACACGCCTTTGTATTCAGACATGGAATTGGACTTGATCAAATATCAGTTAGACCCGGACTTGTATCCGAATGTAAACTGGCAGAAAGAGGTTTTGAATCGTAATGCTTTGCAGCAGACTTATTATATAAATGCAAAAGGCGGTGGTAGCCTTGCACGTTATTATCTGAGTTTGGGCATGTCTAATGAATCTTCTGCCTACAAACAGGAAAAATCTTCTAAGTATTCCACAAAAGTCGGATATCGCACCTACAATTATCGCGTCAATTTAGATATTAATCTGACTAAAACAACTACGGTTTACTTTGGGTCCGATGGTTTTATTTCAGAAAAGGCAGAGCCCGGTAATGCCGATACGGATGCTTTATGGGCCACACAGCGCAATTTGACACCGTTGACTATTCCAAGAGTTTATTCTACCGGACAATTACCGGCTTATGGAGCAGATAATGCTTATTCACCTTATGTCATGCTGAATTACACCGGTATGAGTAATACACGTCATTTCCGTGGAAAATCGACTGTAGAGTTGAAGCAAGATCTTTCTATGGTTACTAAAGGTTTGAGTGCCCGGGCACAGATAGCTTATGATACGGAGTTGAACTTGAAGGAGAAACGTTATGTGCGTCCCGAGATGTATTACGCAGATCGCCGTCGTTATACCGGAGAATTGGGACTATATAAGAAGTTAGACAGCGAACCGGTGAAGTACACTCATGAAGACGAGCAATATTATAAAGTACATTTCGAATCGATGTTGAATTATGAAAGGACTTTTGCCGAACAACACCGCCTGAGTGGGCTGTTGTACTACTATATGAGTAGTGAGCAGAAGATGAATAAGGATATTGATGATAAAGATGAAAGTTTAAGGAGCATGTATGCTATTCCTATCCGTTATCAGGGTCTGTCAGGACGAATCACTTACGGATTGCGTGATACTTATTTTTTGGATTTGAATTTTGGCTATACCGGTTCGGCCAACTTTGCAAAGGGAGATCGTTTCGGATTTTTTCCGGCAGTAGCTGTGGGATGGGTTCCTACCGGATATGATTGGGTACGAGAGAAATTGCCATGGTTGGACTTTTTGAAAATCCGTGGATCATACGGTACGGTAGGTAACGACCGTTTGACAAATACTCGTTTCCCTTATCTGACGCTATTGAAAACTGGTGATGGTGGTGGTTGGGGAAGTACCAACGGATATATCACAGAAGAGACGATAGGCGCTGATAACTTGAAATGGGAAATTGCCAAGAAAACGGATATTGGTATTGAAGGTAAACTGTTTGGAGAACGTTTAAATTTTGTAGTAGATGTTTTCTATGATAAACGTGACGGTATCTATCAGGAACGTCAACAAATCCCTGACTATGCTGGTTTACAGAAAATGCCTTTCGGTAATGTCGGAAAGATGGTAAGTTATGGTTCAGACGGTAATATCTCATTTACTCAGAATATCAATAAAAATATGTCGTTTACATTGCGCGGAAACTTTACTTATTCGGCCAATGAAGTGAAAAATTGGGAACAGGCTGTACAAAAGTATGATTATCAAAACTATTCAGGTTATGTAAACAATGCATTCCGTGGATATATTGCTTTGGGGCTTTTCCGTGACGAAGCGGACATAGCCGCCAGTCCGAAGCAGACGTTCGGAGATTATTTGCCGGGAGATATCAAATATAAAGATGTAAATGGGGATGGTGTGATTAATGATGATGACAAAGTGCCTTTATCTTATCCGAACTATCCGCGTCTGATGTATGGTTTTGGTGGAGAATTCCGGTATAAGAATTTGACTTTAGGGGTCTTGTTTAAAGGAACTGGAAAGACAGACTACTATTTTGTAGATGACAACGGATATTGGGATAAAGGAAAGAATGGTGAAGGGTATATACCGTTTTATGGTGGAAAAACCGGTAATGTGCTGAAGATTGTTGCTGACCAAAGTAACCGTTGGACTCCGGCATCTTATTCCGGTGATCCTTCGACAGAGAATCCGAATGCAAGATTCCCACGTCTTAGCTATGGTAAGAATGAGAATAATACTCAGTTCTCGTCATTCTGGTATCAAAATGCACGCTATCTGAGATTGCAGGAAATTAGTGTTAACTATAATTTACCGGCTGGTAGATTACTGAAATATTTGGGAGTACGTTCTCTTGATTTACAGTTTGTTGCATCTGACCTGTGTATCTGGAGCCCGATGAAATTGTGGGATGCAGAGCAGGCCGATCACAATGGTGGAGCTTATCCGATTCCACAGCGTTTTGCTTTCCAGATGTATGTGAATTTTTAAGAATTGTTTTTTGATTTAAAATAGAATGAGTATGAAATTCATAAATAAGAGTGTTTGGTTAATCCCATGTTTGGTATTGGGATTAATGAGCTCATGCGATTTTTTGAGTGTTGACAAATATTTTGATGATACATTGAAATATGACTCGGTATTTGCCAACCGGGTAAATTTGGAGAAATATTTATGGGGAACGGCAGGAGAGTTGCCGGATGAGAGTAAGATATTTGGAAATGACGAAACTCCCGGTATTACGGCTGCCGATGATATATTTACGTTGATGGGCTATGACTTGTTCCATGGAAAAGCATTGACTTTAGGACTTGTTTCTGCTGCCAATACTCAGGGATTAGGAGTATGGAGTACCTGTTATAAGGTAATTCGTAAAGCGAATCTTATTTTGAACAGAATGGACGAATGTACGAATATTACGCCTTTGCAAAAACAGGAGTTATTGGGTTACACTCATTTTCTTCGTGGGTATGCTTATTATTATATTCTGATGAATTATGGTCCGGCAGTACTCTTGGGTGATGAGGTTCTGGAAACGAATGAAGAGGCGGAGTATTATGATCGGGCTCGTGCCACGTATGATGAGACAGTGGAATACATTTGTTCCGAACTGGAAATAGCTGCTAAATACATTCCAGCGGATGTTTCTGTCGTAAATTATGGCCGTCCTTCAAAGGGGGCAGCTTACGCAATTATAGCCCGCGTACGTTTACAGGCGGCTAGTCCGGCATTTAATGGAGGAACGGCAGCTTATCGCTATTTTGGAAACTGGAAACGTGGTACGGATGGAGTACAATATGTATCCCAAACCTATGATGAAAGAAAATGGGCATTGGCAGCTGCTGCTGCCAAGCGTGTAATGGATATGGATGGCGGACAACGCTATACATTGCATACGGTAGGAGCCTCAAGTTCCGGCGCATATGTTACCCCTGAGTTGCCGGAAGGTGTTCCTACGGAAACTTTTCCGAATGGCGCCGGAGGAATCGACCCTTTGAAATCTTATACGGATATGTTTAATGGAGAAACTTATTCGACACAAAATAAAGAATTGATCTGGGCGCGTAATTCAGGAGAAGTGGCAGAGTATACCCGTCAATCTTTCCCGGCAGTCATGGGAGGATATAGCGGTATGTGCCTGACACAGAAATTAGTGGATGCTTATAAGACGCGTAACGGAAAAACAATTCAGGAAGCTGCTCCCGATGAATATTCGGAAGAAGGTAATACGACAAGGGTTCAGACATTCTCTGGTTATCGCTTAAATAGAGGTACTTATAATATGTACAGTAATCGTGAGATGCGATTCTATGCTTGTGTAGGATTTAGTGGTTGTTATTGGCCGGGAACTTCTTGTAGTAATAGCGGTTCTTTCAATTTGACGGTGAATTATTATATGAATGGTAATGCAGGAAAGAATATGGCTACCGGAGACCATAAGGATAGAAATTATGCTGTAACCGGATATGTATTGAAGAAATATATTCATCCTTCAGACAATTGGTATAATGGTAACGGCTCTGCTCGTGTAGCCAAAGCCTTTCCGATTATTCGTTACGCTGAAATTCTTTTGTCTTATGCGGAAGCCATCAATCATTTAAATTCTACGCATACGGTAACCATGGAGAGTGGCGAAACTTATGAACTCTCGAGAGCCGGTAATTTGCAGGATATGATCACAGTGTTCAATATGATTCGCTATAGAGCAGGCTTGCCGGGATTACGGGCACAGGATTATGCAACTGAGGAGGATATGGATGCACAGATCGTGACAGAACGTATGGTTGAGTTTTTGGGTGAAGGACGTCGTTTCTATGATATTCGCCGTTGGGGTATTTATGAAGAGGAAGAAGGCAAACCTATCGAGGGTATGAATATAGACGGACTTGAAAACGAATTTTTCCAGCGTACAGTTGTCAATCATGCGGACTATCGTAACCGGGTGGTTGATAAAAAAACAGTGTTTTTGCCTATTCCCCGGAATGAAGTGAGAAAAGCTCCTAAGTTGGATCAGAATCCGGGATGGGATGATTAATATAAACCTATGTATTTAAGGAAAAGAACATGAAAACAAGTCGTATATTATTGGCAGCTGCTGTAACTTTTTGCATGACAGCTTGTAATGAAGATGCACAGTTTGATAAGGAATTGTACAAGAAAGTGATAAATGTCTTAAGCGATGATAACCTGGTTTTTTCAGTGAACCATGATCTGAATAAGCAAGAGTCCACCGGATATATAAGTATCGGATGTGGAGGAACCAAGCATATAGATACGGATGTATTGGTGGAACTGGAACCGGATAATGAAGCGCTGGCAGAGTATAACCGATTGAATTTTGATATTGATGAGTCGAAGTTTGCCCACGCACTCGACCCACAGCGGTACGATATACCTGATATGACCACCGTATTAAAAGCGGAGAGTGAAGATAATTATGGTACTATTCCGGTACATGTACGTCCGGAAGGTTTGTCTCCCGATTCTATTTATCTGATTCCTCTTCGAATTAAAAGTGTATCGGCTTATGAAATTAATCCGGATAAACGTACGGTTCTATACCGCGTTTTGCTGAAAAATGATTATGCTCTTCAATCGCCTTCAACTACTTACTCGACGGTAGGTATGGATATATTCTATAAGGAAAATGGAGAAGATATCGACCGGTATAGTTCGTTCTCATTGACACGTCCGGTTGTTCCCTTGACAAAGAATTCGATTCGTTGTTTTGCCGGTATGAATACGTATGATGTTTCTAAATTGACGAAAGAGGATATTCAGAAATATGCGATACGTATAACAGTGAATGAGGATGCGACTTTGACAATAACTTCGGTGGGTACCATGCAGGTTGAAATGGTAGATAGCAGTGAAAGCAATTTATATGTAGAGACGAAGACCAATTTGGATAGAATTCAAAGGTTCTATTTACATTACCGGTATCGTCTGTTGAAAGACGGATGTGACGGTAGTAATGGCGATGCCGATTATGACGTTTGGCACGATATAGAAGAAACGATGACAAAGAAAGAACCTTTGATCAATTCGTAAGGTAAAAAGGTATTGTTTTCAGTGATTTTTTGAATACAGGTCTCATGGATAGAGATGTACAACCAATCGTTCCATGGGACCTGTTTTTATTAAGGTAGCATTTTTTTACAGACGTAATACTTATGGTAAATACTATAATTCGGAAAATACTTATTTTATTGTTTGTTGCAGGAACGGCGGGTATCACAAAACTGGAAGCTGCTTCGGCGAAAGCTCCGGTCGATTATGTGAATCCATATATGGGGAATATCAGTCATTTGCTGGTTCCTACCTATCCGATCGTACATCTGCCCAACAGTATGTTAAGAGTTTATCCGCAGCGTGGTGATTATACTTCGGATAAAATTCATGGGCTCCCGTTGATACAGATCAGCCATCGCGGTTCTTTTGCTTTTAACCTGTCGCCTTTTCAGGGGGATGCATCCGGATTGTCCCGGGTAATCAATTTTGAGTATGATAACGAGGTGACCAAACCTTATCACTATCAGGTGGATTTATGCAATCAGCAGTTACATGTAGAGTTTGCACCTTCGCACCAATCGGCAATTTATCATTTTGATTATAAGGAAGATAAAACTCCTTATCTCATATTAAATGCCGGAAATGGTGAATTGGAGGTTAGCGGTAACGTGATTTCCGGTTATCAGAATATGTGGAATAACCTGCGGGTATATATCTATATGGAGACGGATACGGAGCCGATGAAGACGGGTACTCTCCAATCTGATAAATGGGAGGAAGGAAAACGCAAGGCAAAAGGGGATAATACCTGCGTGGTGGTCGGCTGGGATGCCGCTCCGCTTTCGTTGAATGTCCGTTATGGAATTTCGTATATCAGTGTGGAGCAAGCGAAAAGGAACTTGCGAAGAGAGATCAAAGACTTTGATCTGAAAAAGGTAACGTCGGCAGGACGCAAAATCTGGAACGAAGAACTTGGAAAAATCAGTGTTTCCGGTGGAACGGAAAATGACCGTTTCGTTTTCTATACTTCTCTGTACCGTTGCCTGGAACGTCCGGTAAACATCAGTGAAGAAGGCCGCTATTTCTGTGTATACGATAATCGGATACATGAAGACGGTGGTTATGCTTACTATACGGACGACTGGATTTGGGATAGTTATCGGGCGGCCCATCCTTTACGAATATTGACCGACCGGAAAAAACATACGGATGTCATCCGTTCATTTCTGAGGATGTCCGAGTTCAGTTCGGACCATTGGTTTCCTAATTTTCCGGAAGTGACGGGAGATTCGCGCCGGATGAATTGCAATCATGGAGTTTCTGTCATAGCGGATGCCTGGTATAAAGGAGTACGTGATTTTGATTTACAGAAGGCCTATACCTATACGAAGGCTGCCATTGAAGAAAAGACGCTGGCTCCCTGGTCGAGTGCAAAGGCCGGATGGATAGACCGTTTTTATAAAGAGAAAGGATATATCCCGTCATTGGCATCGGGAGAACAGGAAACGGTGCCTGAAGTGAACTCTTTTGAGAAACGGCAATCGGTCGCTGTAACGTTAGGGACAGCTTATGACCAGTGGTGTCTGTCGCGTATCGCTTCTGCTCTCGGATTGGAGAAGGAAGTGGATCATTATGTGTCCTGTTCTTACAACTATCGTAATTTGTTTAATCCCCAAACCTCTTTCTTCCACCCCAAGGATAAGGATGGCCGGTTTTTAGAGCCTTTTGATTATCGTTTTTCCGGGGGACTCGGTGCACGTGAATATTATGGAGAAAACAACGGTTGGATTTATCGGTGGGACGTTCAGCATAACTTCGGCGATTTGGTAAATATGATGGGAGGCGCTTCGGCTTTTGTTAAAAACCTGGATGCCACCTTCAGTGAATGGTTGGGGAAACCGAAGTACGAATTTTACGCCCAACTCCCTGATCACACAGGAAATGTAGGGCAATTTTCTATGGCTAACGAGCCTTCTCTACACATTCCTTATCTGTACAACTATGCACAGGCCCCTTGGAAAACCCAGCAGCGGATCCGTTCGCTGGTTCATCAGTGGTTTCGGAATGATTTGATGGGAGTTCCCGGAGATGAAGACGGTGGCGGTCTTTCTTCCTTTGTCGTTTTCTCAATGATGGGCTTTTATCCGGTTACACCGGGCTTGCCGGTATATCATATCGGAAGTCCTTTCTTCTCTTCCGTAAAAATGAAGTTGAGTAATGGAAAGGTCTTGGAAATTATTGCCCGTAATTGTTCGGTTGATAATAAATATATTCAGTCGGCTAAGCTGAATGGTAAAGTATGGTCAAAGCCCTGGTTTCGTCATGAAGATATAGAAAACGGAGGAAAACTCGAATTTGTAATGGGTAATCAATGTAATACGGAATGGGGAGCGAGTGCTGATGATGTACCTCCCTCACTTAATGTAATGGAACATAAACACAACTACTAAACTATATACCTATGAGATTTAAATTTTTATTATTATCACTTTTAGCAATTCAGGGCTGTAAATCACCTGATATTCAAGAAGCGGAAATTTATACTACATCCGAGCAGGCTCAGTGGCAGAGGTCGCCCGTGCAGGTCCAGAGGCAGACAGACGTGGATGCCGACATTATTGTTTCGGATACGGAAGAACAGGTGATTGACGGTTTTGGCGGATGCTTTAATGAATTGGGATGGGATGCTTTGTCTTTATTATCCGAAGGGCAGCGTGATACGGTATTAAATGCTTTGTTTGGCCCGGATGGTGTGCATTTTACATTCTGCCGTTTACCGGTCGGCGCGAATGATTATGCCCGTGACTGGTATAGTTATAATGAAACTCCGGGAGATTTTGAAATGAAGAATTTCAGTATAGAGCGCGATAAGGGTGGGGTGATACCCTATATAAAAGCCGCATTAGCCATCAATCCGAATCTCAAGTTATGGGCTTCACCCTGGAGTCCTCCTGTCTGGATGAAAGCCACCAAACATTATGCGACTGCTCCCGGTGAGCACAACGATTTCAGAGAAGGAAATGAAGTGGCCGGTGATCATCTTATACAAGAGCCCGAATATCTGACTGCTTATGCGCTTTATTTATCCAAATTCATTGATGCGTATAAACAGAATGGCATTGATGTTTCGCTGTTGTATTTTCAGAATGAACCCTATACAAAGCACCAATGGCCCAATTGCAGTTGGCTTCCGAAGTCGATGGCCAATTTTATCGGGAAATATTTAGGACCGGCATTTAGCGAGAAGCATCCGAATGTCGATTTATGGTTCGGTACTTTTAACTGCAATAAGATGGCAGATTTGGCTTGTGTGATGGAAGATACTGATGCCGCCCAATATATCCGTGGCATCGGATTGCAGTGGGAAGGAAAAGATATTGTGGCTGATGTTCATCAAAAATACCCTGATATGAAACTGATGCAGACAGAAAACGAGTGTGGCGGCGGTACTTTTGACTGGGGAGCGGCAGAACATACATTTGACTTGCTGAATACCTATTTGAACGGAGGTGTGAACTCTTATATGTACTGGAATATGGTTTTGCAGGATGATGGTGCCAGTTCTTGGGGATGGAGACAAAATGCGATGATACGTATCGACTCACAGACGAAACAGGTCATTTATACACCGGAGTTTTATGTGATGAAGCATTTGAGCCATTTCGTGAAGAAAGGCGCTCATCGGCTGAATGTATCGAAAGGAAATAATGTATTGGCATTTAAAAATCCGGATGGACAGGTAGTTATTCTTTGCGCCAATAAAGATACGGAAGAACGGAATATCAGGATAGCCTGCAAAGGACATGTGGCCAATGTAAAACTGGCTCCCAAAACATTTAACACGATAACCCTTTAAACTTTTAAATATTTAAACTACAAACTTACATGATGAAGATTCTTAAATTAATCGGATGCTCGTTATCTCTGTTGGCATTGCCGTTGACAGGGCAGGCACAGAACGGTGGCGAGCTGTTCCGCGACATGAATGCTCCTCAGCATGAACGTCTTTTAGATTTGCTCTCCAGATTGACGATAGAGGAAAAAATCTCTTTGCTGGTGAATGATGCAAGAGAGATTCCCCGCTTGAATATTGATAAATATTATCATGGAAACGAAGCTTTGCACGGTATTGTCCGCCCGGGTGAGTTTACGGTATTTCCTCAAGCTATCGGGTTGGCGGCAACTTGGAATCCCGGGCTGATTTTTGAGGTCTCTTCCGCCATTTCGGATGAGGCGCGGGGACGTTGGAAAGAGCTGGATTATGGTAAGAAACAAATAGCCGGTGCCAGTGACTTGCTGACTTTCTGGTCGCCTACTGTAAATATGGCCCGTGATCCGCGTTGGGGCAGAACTCCGGAGACTTACGGAGAAGATCCGTTTCTGACCGGAGTGATCGGCTGCGAGTTTGTCAAGGGCTTGCAAGGCGATCATCCCCGTTATTTGAAAACGGTTTCTACTCCTAAACACTTTGCTGCCAATAATGAGGAGCACAACCGTTCGAGCTGTAATGCAAAAATGTCCGAACGGGACTTACGAGAGTTCTACCTGCCTTCTTTCGAACGTTGTATCGTCGATGCAAAGGCGCAGTCCATCATGATGGCCTACAATGCGGTGAACGGGGTTCCCTGTACAGTCAATACCTACCTGATAAAGAATGTATTGCGTGGAGACTGGGGCTTTAACGGTTATATTGTTTCAGATTGCAGCGCCCCCGAGTGGATGGTGACTAAACATAAATATGTGAGAGATCTGGACGCAGCTGCGACATTAGCTATTAAAGCCGGACTCGATTTGGAGTGCGGTGACCGTGTATATACGGCTCCGTTATTGAAAGCCTATAACGAATCGATGGTAAGCAAAGCCGATATCGATTCTGCCGCTTACCGGGTTTTGCGGGGCAGAATGCTCCTGGGGCTTTTTGACGATCCTTCTCAGAATCCCTATAATCAGATAGAGCCCTCTGTTATCGGTTGTAAGAAGCATCAGGAACTGGCATTGGAAACTGCACGGCAAAGTATGGTTCTTCTGAAAAATCAGAAAAACTTCTTGCCTTTAAATTTAAAGAAAGTAAAGTCCATTGCTGTGGTGGGCATCAATGCCGGTCACTGTGAATTTGGAGATTATAGCGGCATTCCGAAGAACGCTCCCGTTTCTGTGCTCGATGGTATCAGGAAGTATGCTGAAAAAGCGAATGTGGAAGTTGTATATGCCCCCTGGGTATCTACCGGTTCGGATTTTGATCCGATTAGCAAGAACTATTTCCCGAACGGCTTGAAAGCAGAGTATTTCACAAATAGCAAGTTGGAAGGTACACCGTCGGTTCGTACGGAGGAAGAGTTGATTTATGATCCCGCCAGCCGTCCTGATCCGTTCCAGCCGCAGGCACCCATGTCCATTCGCTGGACCGGTGTTCTTAAACCGGCCGTTTCGGGAGAATACACATTGGGACTGAAAACGGACGACGGTTGCCGTCTGTTTCTGGATGGAAAGAAACTGATTGACTCGTGGACAGAACGAAGTGCCCAGATGGATAATGTAATAGTGAAGTTGGAAGCCGGCAGAGAATATAACTTACAGGTGGAATATTTTGATGGCGGCGGAGATTGTTTTGCGCGTCTTTATTGGAAGGTACCTACTACTGATCAGGTAGATCGTTTGGCATTGTTTGGCGATGCCGGTAAGGCTGCCAAAGAGTGTGATGTAACCGTTGCCGTTTTGGGTATCAATAAATCGATCGAGAGAGAAGGGCAGGATCGTTACTCTTTGGAGTTACCTACCGATCAGCAGGAGTTTATCCGTGAGCTCTACAAGGTAAATCCGAATACGGTGGTCGTGTTGGTTGCCGGAAGCTCCTTGGCTATTAACTGGATCGATGAAAATGTTCCGGCCATATTGAATGCCTGGTATCCCGGCGAACAGGGTGGAACAGCTATTGCAGAGGTATTGTTTGGCGATTACAATCCGGGCGGCCGCCTTCCGTTGACTTATTATAACTCACTGGACGAGCTTCCTTCTTTCGATAACTACTCAGTACAAAACAGAACTTATCAGTATTTCAAGGGTAAGCCTTTATATGAGTTTGGTTACGGGTTGAGCTATACGAAGTTCAACTACAAGAAGAAGAATGTTTCAATAGCCAATGATACGATCGATATTACATTCAAGGTATCCAATGCCGGTAAATACGATGGTGATGAAGTGGCTCAGGTATATGTTCAGTATCCGGAGACAGGTACTTATATGCCTCTGAAACAGTTGAGAGGTTTCTCCAGAGTACATATAAAGAAAGGGAAGTCCGCAGACGTAACCATTTCCGTACCGAAAAAGGAACTGCGCTATTGGGATGAGAAAACCCGGCAGTTCGTGACTCCTGAGGGTAAATATGTGTTCCTGATAGGAAGCTCGTCTGAAGATATTAAACTTCAGGAAACCATTGAATTATAATATCTCCCTAATTAAGAAAAGAAGAATGAAAAAACTTATATTTACTTTATGTCTGGGTGCTATCGCTATCACTGGTGTAGCGCAAAATGAACCTTACAAGAATCCGGATTTATCTCCGGAACAGCGTGCGGAGGATTTATTGGGGCGGTTGACTTTGGAAGAAAAAGTACGGCTGATGCAAAACGAGTCTTTCCCGGTGGAGCGGTTGGGTATTGCCCATTACGACTGGTGGAATGAGGCGCTGCACGGAGTAGCCCGTGCCGGAATAGCTACGGTATTTCCCATTACAATGGGAATGGCTTCCACTTTTGATGATAAGCTGGTAGAAGATGTGTTTACGGTTGTCAGTGATGAGGCCCGTGCCAAATACCATAATGCACATCGGGAAGGCCGTAGAGGGGTACGTTGTGAGGGATTGACTTTTTGGACACCGAACGTGAATATCTTCCGTGACCCGCGTTGGGGACGCGGACAGGAGACCTATGGGGAAGATCCTTACCTGACCAGCCGTATGGGAGTTGCAGTCGTTAATGGGCTGCAAGGGCCTGCCGATGCCAAATATGACAAACTTCATGCCTGTGCCAAACACTATGCCGTGCATAGCGGTCCGGAAGCCAAACGCCATTATTTCAATGCGGAGAATATTTCGCCCCGCGATTTGTGGGAAACTTATTTGCCGGCCTTTAAAGACCTGGTACAGGAAGCGGATGTAAAAGAGGTGATGTGCGCCTATAACCGCTTTGAAGGAGATCCTTGTTGTGGCAGCAATCGTCTGTTGACTCAGATTCTGCGTGATGAATGGGGATATAAACACATGGTGGTAAGTGACTGTGGAGCTATCAGCGATTTCTTTTATAAAGACCGCCATGCCACTCATAAGGATGCGGCGGATGCAAGTGCCGCCGCCGTGCTAAGCGGTACTGATCTGGAATGCGGTATCGAATATGCCCATCTGGAAGAAGCGGTAAAGAAAGGGCTTATTTCGGAAGAACGGATCAATACAAGCCTGCGTCGTCTGTTGAAGGCCCGTTTTGAACTGGGAGAGATGGACGATGATGCTCTGGTTCCGTGGAGTAAAATCAGTATCGATACAGTGGATTGTGAAACCCATAAGCAGATGGCTTTGGATGTAACCCGTAAGTCTATGGTATTGCTGCATAACAACGGTGTGCTTCCGCTTGCCAAAACAGGTACGCGTATTGCTGTTATGGGGCCGAACGCAGTGGATTCTGTGATGCAATGGGGTAATTATAAAGGGACTCCGTCACACACATCCACCATTTTGGAAGGAATACGAAATAAGATTGGTAACGTGCCTTATGAAAAGGGCTGCGAGTTATTGACTAATCAGGTGTTCGATTCTTATTTCAGTGAGGTGTCCAACAATGGCAAACCGGGCTTCACCGGCACTTATTGGAATAATATGGATCTGAAAGGCGAAGTAGCCGCTATACAGCAGGTAAGCACCCCTTTCAATTTCAACAACGGTGGAAATACCGTTTATGCTCCGGGAGTCGGACTGTATAACTTCACTGCATCTTATGAAGGAACTTTCCGTCCGAAGAATAACGGTGATTATTCTTTGGTTATCGAGGGTGACGATGGGTATCGTGTCTATGTCAACGGTGAGAAAGTGATTGATTACTGGGGGGCACATGCCAGTGCAAAAAGAGAATATACACTGAAAGCTACTGCCGGAAAGGATTATAAAATCAAGGTGGAATATATGCAGGCGGGTGCGGAAGCGTTGTTGCGCTTTGACATCGGTGTTTATCGTCAGATAGCTCCTGAAGCAGTTGCCGGGAGAGTCTCGGATGCTGATGTTGTGATTTTCGTTGGCGGAATTTCTCCGGATCTGGAGGGTGAAGACAAATATTTTGTCAACTGCCCCGGTTTCAGTGGTGGTGACCGTACGACGATCGAACTGCCGGAAGTACAACGTAACATCTTGAAGGCATTGAAACAGGCCGGTAAAAAGGTGATCTTCGTGAACTGTTCCGGTTCGGCTGTCGCTCTGGTGCCCGAAACGAAATCATGTGATGCCATTCTACAGGCGTGGTATCCCGGACAGGCCGGAGGAACGGCTGTAGCGGATGTACTGTTCGGTGATTATAATCCGAGTGGAAAACTGCCTGTCACTTTCTACAAGAATACGGATCAGTTGCCTGATTTTGAAAACTACGACATGAAAGGACGTACTTACAGATACATGACAGAAACTCCTTTGTATCCTTTCGGCTACGGATTGAGCTATACTACTTTTGATATATCCAAAGGCCGTTTGAGTAGAAATGTGATCTCTACCAATCAGACGGTAACCTTCAAAGCCAATGTGAAGAATACAGGCAAGCGCGAAGGTACTGAGGTTGTTCAGGTATATGTCCGCAAAGTGGGTGATAAGGAAGGACCTGTCAAGACTCTCCGTGCTTTCCGCAGTATACCGTTGAAAGCCGGTAAATCGTCTGTCGTTTCTATCGACCTTCCGCCGAGAACGTTTGAATTCTTCGATCCGGAGACCAATACCATGCGTATCCTGCCGGGAGATTATGAAATTATGTATGGTAATAGTTCGGAAACGTTACCGGGAAATAAATTGAGTATCAGGCTGAAATGATGCTCTGAACGCTGAGACGAACTGTTTGTAAATTAGTTGGGAACGATGTTATTCACCGTCAGATAACATCGTTCTCATCGTTAAATAAAGTAAGAAATGAAAGATCATTTGAAATCATTTTTTGTAGGAGCGGCATTGTTCATGCTGATAGCTCCTGTATCTGCCAGGATTACTTTGCCTGCTTTTTTCACAGACAATATGGTAGTACAGCAAAATAGTATGCTGACTTTGGAAGGGAAAGCGAAGCCGCAGCGTACGGTAACGGTTGTAGCAAGTTGGAATAAGCAAAAATACACTGTCAAATCCCAGGCCGACGGTTCATTCCGGTTGGAGATACCGACACCTGTGGCTGGTGGCCCGTATACATTGACTCTTTCCGATGGAGAAAAATTGATATTGGATAATGTAATGTCCGGTGAAGTCTGGTTTTGTTCCGGCCAGTCGAATATGCAAATGCCGGTAGCGCAGTGGGGAGGAGTGATGAACTATGAACAGGAGACGGCAGAAGCACAATATCCCTCCATCCGTTTGTTGCAGATCGAGAGGAGGATCGGATATACTCCTGCTACGGATGTGGAGATTATCGGTGGCAGTTGGAAGGAATGCAGTCCGGTTACTGTTGCGGACTTTTCTGCTGTGGCTTATTTCTATGCCCGTGAGTTATGGAAGAATCTGAATGTTCCCATCGGGGTGATTGACTGTACTTGGGGAGGAACTCCTGCCGAGTCATGGACCAGTGCGGGTACATTGAAGCAAGTGGCGGAATTCCGGGAAAAACTGACTGAGATGGAGGCACTCGGCTTT
This sequence comes from Bacteroides sp. CAG:189, assembly GCF_000432295.1. Lineage (NCBI taxonomy): Bacteria > Pseudomonadati > Bacteroidota > Bacteroidia > Bacteroidales > Bacteroidaceae > Bacteroides > Bacteroides sp. CAG:189. The sequence continues at coordinate 30,157 of NZ_HF991022.1, read as the reverse complement.
GATAAAGAACGATTGATGGCAGCTTATCAAAAAGAGATGCAGGCATGGGAAAGAGAGTTTATGAACCGGGATGCCGGCTATGGAGAGGGACAGCCTTTATGGATATCTTCCTTGCAAACCGGTGACGGTTGGCAACCGATGCAACTTCCGGGATTCTGGGAACGGAACGGTCTGGATGGTTTTGATGGTGTTGTCTGGTTTCAACGTGAAATAGAAATTCCTGCGGCTTGGCAAGGAAAAGAGGTCAGGCTGTCTTTGGGAAAGATTGACGACGAAGATATTACTTACTATAACGGACAAGAAATAGCAAGGGGACAGGGGCACGCGACTCCCCGGTCTTATATGATTCCTGCCAACGAGGTAAAAGCCGGAAAGGGTGTTCTGACCATACGTGTGACCGATTATGGAGGTGAAGGAGGAATCAATGGCGCTCCTGAAGATTTATATGCAGAAGTTGGTGGCGAACGGATCTCACTGGCCGGAAAGTGGATTTACCGGATAGGTATGTCGGTTACCGATATTCCTGCGAAACCGGTTTCTCCCGAGAGTTCTCATTATCCCTCCGGGTTGTACAACGCCATGGTCAGTCCGTTAACTGCTTTCCCTGTTAAGGGTGTCATCTGGTATCAGGGAGAAGAAAATGCCAGTAGAGCCGAGCAATATGCTCCTTTGTTCCGGGCATTGATTGCCGATTGGCGGAAACAGTGGAAAATTGATTTGCCTTTCTACTTTGTACAATTGGCGGGTTATATGACTCCGCAGGAAGTACAGCCGGATTCCCGGTGGGCAGTTCTTCGTGAGGCACAGGCCGAGGCTTTGCATATAGCCAATACAGGGATGATAACAGCCGTCGATTTAGGCGATCCGTATGATATTCATCCGAAGAACAAGCAGGATGTCGGTAAGCGGCTGGCGGCTTTGTCATTAGCCAATACTTACCGGAAAGGTACTTATCACATGCCGGTTTGTACAGGATATAAGGTTTATGACCGTACACTTGCTTTGGCATTCGATTCACCTGTACAAGCTAATGCAGGAGAAGTAAAAGGATTTGTATTGGCTGGCCCCGACGGAGTATTCTATCCGGCTAAAGCAACGTTGCAGCAAAATGGTAAAAGTGTCGTGTTGGAATCTCCTCAAGTGGAAATTCCCATTGCGGCACGTTACAACTGGGCCGACTGCCCGAACGGGAATCTGTATAGCCCGTCCGGGGTACCGGTAGGCCCTTTTCGCACAGACAAGTAGACGTAAAGAAAGAACCTGTCTGATTGCGTTGATTTTTCAGGCAGGTTCTTTTATCAAACGATGTTAACCGATATACGACGATGTTAACTTACTATATTATGAGAAAAAAAATATTTATCGCTTTGTTAGGTATCTGTTGTCTGCATGCGAGCGCACAAACTATTTTGCATAAATCGGCTACACTTCCCCGGGTAGGCGATGAAATCTGTAAACAGGAGATCAATTACTTCTCACCCGGTGAGCCGGGTCCGGGTCAAGTTTGGCAAATAGAGCAACTGACTCCGGTGAAGGAACAATATGAACTGGTTTATACCGGCAGTGATTCTCTCTTAACCGGTACGGAACACTGTACCATGTATAAATACCGCATACAGGGAGATTCTTTATGGAAAGTCGGCGTAGAAAATAGATCGACTTACCAGAAAGCCGTTTTTCCGGAACTTCTGGCTGTGTATCCTATGAAACAGAATGACCGTTTCGAAAGTCTGTTCGGCTATATCGGTGAGTATCAGCACGCGTATGGTATGGAGTTGTCAGGTAAGACTACCATTACGGCAGATGCGGAAGGTATTCTCGTGATAGAGGGAGATACGGTACCGGATGTGTTGCGTGTACATACGCAGCGCCGGTTTGTTCAGGACCTGGATTTTCACGGTGTATACCGTGCGGTAGATGACTCTGCCGGATGGTTATGTAAATTCCATCCGGATAGCATTTTGTCCCGTATCCATGCGGATACCCTTATCACGCAAACGGATACCTACTCTTGGTATACTCCGGGTTATCGTTATCCTATTCTGGAAACAGTGGAGAACACATTGATTCGTCGTGGTACTCATGAATCTCATTTTCGAACGGCATTTTATTATTCACCGTCCGAGCAATATTATACTCTGAATGAAGATGCGGACAATCAACAGACACGTGAAGAAAGGTCCGTGCAGAAACAGAAAAAAGAGGAACAGTCCCGTAACGGCTCTTTCCCTTTGGGAGATGGTTTTGGTAAATGTAATTTTTATCAGGAGGATGCTCATCTGGTTGTAGAATATTTACTGACTGCTCCTTGTGAAGTCGAGATCGCTTTATACACTGTGCAGGGAGAGCTTTTGTCCGTCTTTCCAAAGAGGGAAATGCGTCCGGGGCAATATCGCGAATCTATCACCATCGATCCTTCTCTCTTTAGGCATTATATACTACGTTTGGTTGTCAATGGTAAAACCTATGGTGAGAAAATTTGAACATGAACTACTTTTAGAATACACTATTATGAAAAATCGACGAAACCTTTATAAACTGTTGGCACTTCTTTTGTCCGTTAACTTTGGATACAGCTACACTCTTTATGCACAGAACGGAGAGATGCCTATTACCATTTCCCAACCCCAGATTGTTCCGGTTTCTCCGGAGGCTGCTGCAGTTCAGAAATACGTTTGCTATCCGGTGAATCATAGTACGGGATTGGCTGACATAACGATTCCTATTTATACAATAAAAGTGGGGGATATGGAACTTCCTATAACCTTGTCTTATCACTCCGCCGGCATTAAACTCCGTCAGTTGAGCGGTTGGGTAGGAACCAACTGGACCTTGAATGCGGAACCCTCCATTATGCGTGAGATCAGAGGTATTCCGGATGAGGAGAAATATGGAGGATATCTTACTGCCAAGTATTTTAATGAAAGAGAACAGAGCGATCCGGACAAAAAGACTCGTTTCTTAAAGCAGGTTGAAAAGAAGATTATCGATAGCGAACCCGATCGTTTTTATTATAAACTGGCAAAGCAGAGCGGCACATTCTATTTGGGTGTAGAAACTTCCGGGTTTAAACCGGTTACCCGTGTCAGTGCTTGTTGCACTCGTCCTTATGTTCCTATACATGTGGTCGGTTGGGAAATACTTGGGCCTAATGAACTTCATATAACGGATGATAATGGGCTCAGATATGAATTTGGTAGTGAAACGGACGGCTATACGGAAAAGACCGGAAATTATAATACTCGTTGGTTGTGTCGGAGAATTGTATCTAACAAAACCAGAGCAAATATCTCTTTTACATACACTGATTTCCAATCCGCACCGATCATATCGTCTTATTCTACCGATTATGTAGCTTTGGAAGAGTATCCGGGAACTTTCCGGAATAGTGGACAAGCACCTGATACACTTGATTTTGATTGTTTTTCTGTCAAAGAGAATACATTTCTGCGCCGCGAGGATTCTTTAAATGCTTCTAGAGCATATTCTGCATCTCCGGGTAACTACAGGTTGATATCCAAGCAAGGTGCCACCACATATTATTATCGTATTGAAAATGGCGAAGCGCGAGTTGCCGGTTCATACTCTAATTTTGAGGAATATCTGGTTCCCAGCCCTTATTTTGCAACTTCCGTACAAGAACGCAAATTAAATTCGATTCAATTTGACGATGGTTCTATTTCTTTTGTACAGGGCGGTGATATGAATTTGAGTACTATTACTGTTAAATCCAAGAGTGGGGAAATTATTCGAAAGGTTCAATTTTATATAACCCGCTATAACGAAAAAACGAGTCTTACTAAATTAGATTCGATAGTTGTCACTTCCGGTAGAACTCCTTTAGAGAGACAGGTTTATTCGTTTCAATATAAAATGCCTTATAATGTCCAGTCAGAAGCTAGTTATGCAATGGATCACTGGGGATATTATAACGGGGAAAATGTCAGGAACCGCCTTCCTATTCCGTATGGGCGTTATTATTGCAATGACCAGTATTATTTTAATTTTGGTGACAGCACCCGTAACTGTAATGAAACTTGTATGCAAGTCGGAATTCTGACTGATATTTTTTCACCGGAGGGTGTACATACCAATTTTACCTACGAAGCCAACCGTTATGGAAAGATGTTCAGTGGAGATGCAAACTATGCGAAGGGTACCTATCTTGCCGGAGGCTTGCGTGTACAACGAATAAGGGAAAAGGATATGCATAGTGGCTTTTCAAGGACACGCGTGTTCTCTTATGCTCTTGCTAAACCGGAAGGGTCGGATGGTAAGTATAAAAAGGATCTTGGAGTGCCTAAACATGCCTTGACAGAGCGGGATTACTGTACACAGATGGAGCGGTTGACTATAATTCCTGCAAGTGGTAATACAAAGCTTTGCCGTTTACGGACCTGGGGGGCGAATCCAGTTTCCAATATCACTTTTAGCAATGGCAGCTCTGTTATTTATCCATATGTAAGAGAACAGGTTATTGATAATGCAGGTGTCGAAGAGAACCGTACAGATTATTTTTTTAGTGCTCCATATTGGGAACTTGCTGGCGGAATTCCTAATGATCCTTTTGATCCCCGTACTCAAGTTCGTCAGGATATCACTAAGCCTTTTGATCCGGATGACGGCTTAGAGGCTTTAAAGTATGGGCAACTGATAAAGAAAGAGATATATGAAGGCAATACCCTGCTTGAGCGCCGTGAGTACGAGTATAATTATTATAGAGATCCTATGAAGTTTAATGGTCCGGAGGTCATTATCGGTCGTCCTTATAAAACGCGTGCTTGCAATTTGGAAGAATACGGTGCTTATCCTCAAGAGATATATCAAGACTTTACCTGGGCTATAACGGCCGGAGCTTCCCGTTTGAAACGAGAACGTATTACCACTTTTGCGGACGATGGCAATAAAAGAACACAGACACGTGATTATATTTATTGTCCACAAAATTCAGGAGACCTGTTTGATAGTCCAGTGGAGACAACCGTGTGGTTTGCAACAAGGCACTTGAATCCTATACGGATACGTACTACTACTACCGGTAGTTCTGAAACGATCGAACATTTCATTTATCCGGAAGAGGCGAAAGATAGCATAACGGAAGATTTGGGACAAGATTTCTTGTTGCAATTGCATGCACTGAATAACTTGATAGCATATAAACGCGTATGCGGAGCGGATACCACTACTCTGCGAAACGTTTATTCCGGTTTGGCTGTTCAAAAGGTACAAACGTGGAATCCGGTACTTTCTAACTTTGAAGATCGCCTTTCTTACACCTATACTCCTTATGGCAACATTAGTTCTGTCACTTCTGATGGTTCTACTACCAGCTATCTATGGTCATACTATAACCAACATCTGGTATTTAAAATGGAAGGAATGACGCTTGATGAAATAATTAAGAAAACACAATCCGATGGTACGTGGATTACGGATATGGAAAAGCAGGGAGCATACACAACTACTGCTGCGACGTATATGAAAATGCTTCAGGAAATGCCCGGTTATCGGGGATACTTCTATACTTACCGGCCTTTGATCGGGGTCACTTCTATTAAAGGACCGGACGGAATAACTACCTATTTTACCTATGATAGTTTTGGCCGTCTTGTCGAATCATACATTTGGGAGAATAATGTCAAGAAGACGATAACTGCTTTTGATTATAATTTCCCTACTCATTAATATCTGTTTCTATTTTCTATAGAAAGCAAGAGAACGATTGTAACTAATTAAAAAATGAAAACAGCATGAAATATACACTTTATTCTATCTTTGTTTTTGTTTGTCTTTCCTCATTTTTTCCTTCTCTTTTGAAAGGACAAGATAAGAACCGTCATTATGTGCGGACCCGACTAATGACCAAAGACGATGGCAGTAGTTTTAGAGAGACGATAACTTATTATAATTCTTTCGGGTTAAATGATGAAATTAGAGAGATAGGGGCTTCCCCTCAGGGTAACGATCTACAAACATTTGTCGGATATGACGGCGCGTTCCGCAAAGTGTCCGAATCGCTTCCCCGGCCTGTGGGGAATACCAATTTCTATAATGATTCCAATCCGGAAAGTTATACGGTCTATGAACATTCGGAGTTAAACCGCGTCCGCGAAAGCTATGGCCCCGGACAAACATGGCGGGAGAATGGGAAATCTGTGAAGTACACTTACTTATATAATACGAAAACGGGTGATGACCATTGCTACTGCCTGTCTGCAAAAGATGTTGGAGAGGATATAAAGGTTGAAGTAAAATCTTATGATGCAAATGAAGTGTCTATCCTGCGGACAACAGACGAAGACGGCAATGTGACCGATCAGTTTACCGATCATGAAGGGAAACTGATTCTTACCCGGCAGAAGGCAAATGGAATTCCGCACGATACTTATATCGTTTATGATGATCATGGAAGAAAACGGGTAGTCCTCCCACCTCTTGCTGCTGATGCGTTGGGAGGACATAGCACTTTCATGTGTAGTCAGGTTGAAGCGGTCCAATTATACGGGTATCTCTATTACTACGATGAACGAGACCGGTGTATCAAGAAAAAACTTCCGGGATGTGAGCCTATTTATTATGTGTATGATAGGTGTAACTATTTGGTGCTGAAACAGGATGGTAATGACCGGGAGGCTGGGAGATGGCAATCTTTTCAGTATGACCGTTTAGGGCGGCAAGTGATATGGGGCTTTATGACTCGCAACAAAACACACGCTGATTGGATACGTATATGTAAAAATCTGGATCTCAGAATTTATTTTATAGGCGCGTCATATGGTTCTGAAAATTATGGGTATACTTCGGTTCCTAGAATAAGTTATTTATGTACTCCATTAATCATTAATTATTATGATGACTATGAATATACTACTATATTCAATGAATTCATTGGCTTTCTCAATCGTCCAGGGTATTACTCTTCTTTCTCCGCTTCCTCTCTTACTTCACGTGATAAACTTACCGGCCAAGTTGTAGCTCTTTTGAACGATCCTTTCAAAAGAGACTACATTGCTTATTATTACGACCAGCGCGGGTGTGAAGTACAGTCCACGATGAATTCTGCTTTCGGTTTTAGAAATTACACTTTTACTAACTATGATTTTATCGGCCAGCCTGTTTCTGTCCGTAAAGAGCATACGAGTATTTACCGGGACACACCTCCTGCTTCTGTGGATGATGTTGACCATATCCTGACATATGAATATGAGTATGATCATGCAGGGCGTTTGTCTAAGCTATACCAGACTTATGATAACGATGCCAAAGTTCTCGTAGCCAAATATGAGTATGACGAAGTGGGACGCTTGGAAAAGAAACTGTTACATAATGAAACAGCCACTTCTACTTATAAATATAATGTTCGTGGTTGGCCTACCGAGATTAATGAGCCGCGTATGTCGCAGAAAATCTATTATAACGAGAATCTCCCTCAAGGAGTTACTCCTCTATATAATGGCAATATCCCCTGTTTGTCCAACACAGCAGATAATAATTTGACTTCCCATTTTACTTACGATGGTCTGAATCGTCTGGTATCCACTAAACAATATCGACCGGATGGCCGTTTTATTGAAACTCCCGAAAAATTCACTTATGATAAAATGGGTAACGTGCTCACAATCGAGCGTTCTTATTACGACCCTTACCCTGATTACTTAAACGAAATGACGATTCAGTATCATGGTAATCAGATTAAGAAAGTGACTGATGAGAGTCGTGGCCACGATTATTATGTGCTTCGCTATCAAGATGCAGCGAATAAAGATATTGAATATTTCTATGACAGTAATGGTAACTTGGTGAAGAATCTGGATAATAAAATAGGGTTTATTAAATATAATATAATTAATCTTCCCGAAGCAGTCGCTTTTAATGACGGTAATCTCCTCACTTATTCTTATATGGCTGATGGTCGTAAGGTACGTGATTCTTATGGCTCTTTTCCTATAAGAACTTCTACTCCTTTAGATAGCATTGTGAACAATACGGATCCTTATATCACAGAGCATAATGATTGGAGTGAGGATTATTATTATTCGGGAAGACTATATCGCATTGCTACTCCTGAAGGATTTATAAGATTCGTGAACCGTGTCGGCTATTCAATCTTTTATTCCATGAAAGATCATGTCGGTTCTTTCCGAGGCTATTGGGAACCGGGTCATGCCAATGGTCCCATAACATTCAGTTATCCCAGTTATCATCCTTCCGGCATTATATATAGAAAACCTTATACAGATGTTCCTTTTGCACTGGGTGGCAAAGAATTCATGGGTACGAATAATTTGGATGAATATTTCTTTGGTGCCCGTACAATGTATGCCATCATGAATCGTTTTAATCAAATGGATCCGCTATGTGAAGACTATTATTCGGTAAGTCCGTATGCATATTGTAATAATAATCCGGTAAATGCGATTGATCCTGACGGAAGAGATTATAGGTTGACTATAGATAAAGAGAATAATAGAATGATTGTGACCGCAATGTATTATGCATCAACCCAAGATTTTGGTTCTGCTCAACAAGCTGTTGACTTTTGGAATAAACAAAGTGGTAACTATATCTATAAAACAAAAGAAGGTGATTATACATTGGATTTCTCATTATCAGTAATTGAGGTGCCAACCGATGAATCAATGAATGTAGCTCAAAGAAGTAGTGTTGTTACGGAGGCTTTCCGGGCAGATAAATCTGGAATTGCTAATATCTATGAAGTTGTATCAAGTTTTAAAGATTCCAATAAAAATGGTGTGACTGTCAATGGTAATCATATTGGAGTAAAATATTCGCGGCAGGATGAAAATACAGGTGCACATGAAGTGGGTCATACTTTGGGACTCACTCATAGCTCTTTTGGATTGATGACGTCATCATCTACAGATCCTTATCGTTCATTAGATTTAAATACAGTGGGACTCAAAGATATGATAACTTATCCTATCAGAGGAAAGAGCAATTCTGAAGGAAGAGGTGTAGCTGGTGAAGGGCACTTAAGTGTTTTCAATTTTTCATATTCTATAGGTAGTTCATATTATTCTGTTAGTAAATGGGGAAAAATAAGAAGGAGGTAATTTATGATCCGAAATGTTATTTGTTTATTCTGTTTGTTTTTTATATTGTCTTGTAAATCAGTAGATTTAAATTATCCAGATTATGCTAATCAAGATGGATATAAAAGTCTTTATGTTGTTGATACAATACAGATAGATGATCCGGTATCTGTTTTGACAAAGAGTGGATATTGTTTTGTGATGTCACATCAAGCGTTTAATTCATTTAATGGAAAGGAAAAAACTTTATTTAAACGAGCGGATGTTTTTTTATTAGAGTTGAGATTACCTATATATATACCAAGCGAATTATATAATAAATATATATTGTCAAATTCATACTCCTATTTAGATAATCGCATTCCGTTAAAAAGTGACAAGAAAAAAGTAAAAGAACTTATGTCTTTTGGTAGACAACCGGATTTTTTTCTTTTGGTTTTGATTCGGGGCGACTTTTATAACAGAGTTTATACGGGATTAGACGGTCCACCGACACTTGAATTAGAAAATGAAAAATTTTCTTATTATAAGGTTGCGATTCCCTATGGTGTTGCTAATTAATGTATTTGTTGATTTTAGAAATATGAAAAAGATTATTTTTATAGTAGCAATACTTATTTCGTTGGTTGTTCTGTTTTTTATTATCACTGATCTTGTGAATTCTTAAGTCAGTTATAAGTATGAAATAGATGAACCCTCCAAAGTAGATTATATTGATAAAGAGTTTGCTTTTGGGTATTTAATCGGTAAGATTAGATGGCTCAAGGTTTTTATACTATGTAGGTATTAGTATTCTTCTTTTTTTATATTCAATATCCAATAAGAGAGAATGACCTTTGTAAGACTGTGTTTTGGTTTGATTGAAGTTTTCGAATAGATGATTATAATTCTGTGTTCTAACTTCTGTTTAAGATGAAATGGAATCTAATTATTATTGACTTAGGTAGGATAATATAATATTCGAAAAACTAAAAAAGGTTCAAATGCTATGTGTTGGAGAGAACAATTGAAGCAATATGAGTGTGATAAAGACTGGGATACAACAATTCAGCTGATACAGATAGTAATAGATGATAATCCTAACGATATGGATGGCTATCGGTGCGGTAAATGGTGGTATTCTGATTTATCGGATAAAAAGAACATCGAATCAATATTGAAACAATTTGAAAGCTGATCTTGATAAGTAAGTGAGTTATTTAAATTGGTAGACGAAATGAAGATAAATATATTAACAATAGTACTGTTAGGGCTTGGTGTATTTAATTGTAAAAGTCCTTTGTATGTTGCTGGTACCGTAAATTATACTTGATGATTTGGAATACTGTATCTTCTCTTTATATTGAAAAATTATCTTAAAATTCAATGAAATGTACTTTAGAAGTGAGATAGGTTATACAAAACTACTGCATATTGAATAATTTGTAGTACTTTTGTGTGTAAAAGAGATTAGCAATGAGCATAATGGATTATATAACTCGGAATGGTGGCTTCATATCATCTGCTGATGCCAAGAAAGCCTCGCTGTACAATGAACTATTGGACGGAACGAGGAATGGGCGGATTGTGCGTGTACGCCGTGGCGTTTATGCCCTAAACGAAGGATTGTCCAAGCAGATGATTGATGTCGAGACACTGGTGCCTGGTGGTGTGCTGTGCCTATACTCGGCATGGTCGCATCACGAACTAACAACTCAAATTCCGCAAGCCTACTATATTGCAGTAGAACGTAGTCGCAAGATTATTCTTCCGGACTTTCCTCCTATTGAGCTTAGTTTTATGTTAAAAAATGTCCATGAACTTGGAGTTGAAGAGGCAGATATAGATGGATTCAAAGTAAAAGTTTACGACTTGGAAAAATCTGTTTGTGACGCTATCAAGTATCGGAACAAGATAGGGTTGGACGTAAGTTCTGAGATATTGAAAAACTATCTGGCACGCAAAGATCGTGACATCACTCGGCTCTATGAATATGCCTATCAACTGAGAGTCGGAAAAAAAATTGATGAACTGATAAAATTCATGCTATAATGAGTAAGACACACACAAAAACAAACTCGGGTAAGTCGGTTAGGGAACGACTGCTAAACCTGTCAAGAGCGGAACACTACAATCCGCAGATGATGATTTCTCGATATATGCAGGAGCGGTTGCTTTATCGTCTTTCTGTCAGCAACTACCGTGAGCGTTTGATCCTTAAAGGTGGTGCGTTGCTCTATGCCCATGACCGTTTCGAAGCTCGTCCTACCTTGGATATTGACTTCATGGCAACGCATATTAACAATGATAATGAAAATATAAAGCGCATTATCAAAGAGATATGCAATGTTGACGCTGTGGTTGACGGTGTCAGCTACGATGCTGACACCGTTGAGACGGAAGATATAACGGTAAACAAAGAATACCATGGAGTGCGTGTCTCAGTCGTTGCCCGTCTTGATACTGCTCGCCAACGCATATCAATGGATATCGGTTTTGGTGATGTGGTTACACCAGCTCCACAAGCGTTGACATTCCCTGCGCTGATAGATACCGTACCACAGGCAGAGATCATGGCTTACTCTCTGGAGACCGTTGTTGCTGAGAAGTTTCATGCGATGATAGCCCTCTCGTTGGCTAACAGTCGCATGAAAGATTTCTTTGATGTTTACCGCATCCTCGTAACAGACCGAGTAGATAATGAGGTGCTGGCAGAAGCCATCAAGTCTACATTCTCTAACCGAGAAACAAACTATCGTGAGAGTCATCCACTGTTCACTGAAGATTTCTTCAGAGCAAAAGACCGTCAAATATTTTGGAAAGGCTTTTTGCAGAAAATTAAATACCAAGAGACATTGGACTTTTCAACCGTTGGTGCACTGATAAGAGAAAGATTATTTCCATACTGGGAATCCATGAAATAAGCTTTGAGGACTTCACAAATCATACAATTTACTACCACTATTCCCTATTGATAAAGCTACAAGTTAGATGTTTAGTAAATATTTAGCTGAAATACGTTTGAGATGTGACATAATATGGAAACATACTGTGTTAATTTTGTTAATCTAACTTTTAACGTTTTATTTCTGCTATACAAAAGAATATACCTTTATGCAGTAGAAGTGTATATTTTTATACGGTAAGAGTATAGTTTTAATATAATGAAGAGTATATACTTTTATGATTTATGAAATAAGTGGGTTCTCTTGTTTGATAATCAGTGGTTTGTGTATATGGTAATCAGCCGTTTTAGTTCTTAATTCATTTTTTTGAAACATATATAGTTCTTCTTTTGATAATTATGAAACTATCCCTGCCGCAATCATATGCAGCAGGGATAGCTTCATAATTACTATATATTTAAAATGCTTTTATGGCGATTATAGGGCGAGTTTAAACGTCCGGGATAGTTTTCCGATAAGGGTTGATACCAGATAGACTCCTTTTTCTAAATCTCTGTACACTCCACTACCATTAACTGAAGCTCGTACAATACTTATGCCGGATGTATTGATGATTTCAATAATTGTGTTCTCACTTACATTATAGTGAATATCGCCATTGGCTGTGTATACACATACTTCCGAAAGTTTATTTTCTTGTGTGCCGGTGGCTGCCGGATTAAATGAAGATAAAGCGAAATGACCTCCTCTTTTACCGTTGTCAATGGCTTGTACACCCCATTCGTATTCGGTATCTTCGTTATCGATATACATGGAATAGGAAGTGGTCATAATCTGGCCGGATATTTCGCCTGTTTTGATAAATCCGGTTTGGAGATCGGCAGGGACTGTCATGAAATATTCCTTGGAACCGGCTTTTTTCACGTATATGTTATATTGTAATGCCCGGGAGGGAGTTACATCGTCTGTGGCGGCATCCCAAGAGAAGGTAACCATACCTGTTTCTTTGTTGTAGGAACTTTTTAGATTATAAGGAGTGGAAGGAGCCTCATTAGGTAATATACCTGCTGTTGAGGACGTGTTTTTCCAGAGTTGAGTGGCACAACTGAAAGAGCAGACGTTGCTTTGTGCCCATCCCATGTTCCATGCATCCAGATAACCGTCATTGTTGTAATCGATCAGATGATTGTTGCCGTGACTGATGCGATCGAAAGTCCATTCCTGATCTGCATCATAGTAGGCTCCGCAAGCTTTGAAACTGAAATCGCCCCGGTTCATATACAGCCAGGTGGTAATCTCGTGTTTTTCTCCGTGACCGCCTATCAGGATATCGGGCAAACCGTCGTGATTGACATCCCCAAAGGAAGGGGTTGCACCGTCTACTCCTTCAAAACCGCAAAAGAGGTCGGTTAGCATTTCAAAATTGCGTCCGCCACGATTCCGATAGATGTAAAAAGACTTGGCGCCCGAACCTTTATTACTGGAAAAACCTGTTACTACAATATCCATATAACCATCGGCATCCAGATCACATAAGGAGCAGGAAGAATCGTTGGAACCATACAAATACTGTTGGTTTTCGGAGAATGTTCCGTCTCCATTGTTCCAATAGATACGGAGGTTGCCTTCGCCCGGACCATAACCGGAGGATACAATATCCAGCCAACCGTCATTATCCATGTCAGCAAAGTGCACGGAACCTCTCGAAAGACCTAAGAACGGTTCTGTACCATTTAATGGGGTTTCTTGCTGGATGAATCCCTTGCCTTTGTTGTTTTTGTATAGATAAAGTGCGCGCCGGTCGTGGTGTACGATGAGATTTCCTTTTTCATCTGTTCTTCCATCGGGGTCTTCGTAATCGTCCAGCCCTGCAATGATCAGATCCAGATAGCCATCCTTGTCATAGTCGCCTACCGAAACCCATTGACGTGACCGGCCACCGTCTTTTGAACTGTAAATCGGGGAGATACCCATTTTGCTTCCTGCCGGAGTGGCGGTATTAACCTCCTCGAAAACAGGTTGCCCACCTTTTTCCGCCCCTTTATTACGGTATAAAAATGCAGCAATCTCTTCCAGGTTATTTTCGTAATCCATTGATTTTAACCCAGGGACAAACAGGTCTAATAATCCGTCGTTATTATAATCGAACCAGACCGGACAGGCATAGTAGCAAACATCGAAAGGACTGGTAAGGCGGACGAAAGATTCTGTACCGTCATAGTCATACAGAGCCGATACTTTTTGAGCGGAGGCTGTTCTGAGATGCGGATTCTTTCCGGAGTAGGCAATCTCCAGCCAGCCATCATTATCGTAATCCCCCCATGCCACATTGGAGCGATCTGCCGTATGGTAGAACTGCCCTCTGATGAGGGACGTTGCTATGGGTTCGGCAGGAACCGGTCTTGCTATTTTGGTAAAGACAGGGGATACCGGATTGCCGGGAGTAGCGATTTCCGAGTAGTCCGGATTGGATAAGTCATCGTATATTTCCGTATAGTTAAAATCCTCTGTTGAGAAAGTGGATATACCCACATCCATAATTTGCACGCCACCGTCTTGTAGGCCTTCTACTGCGATCAAGTTCCAGCTATTTGGTTTTAATGTCTGTTTGGCTTCGTAAGAGATATCGAACGGAATGTAATTGGAAACCGACCCTTTTTTGCTTGCTGCCCAAACACCATTGATGTAGATGTGAATATCATCGTCGTGATAAAGCAGGAAGCGCATGGCATTGATCATTTCCGGAGTGACGTCGCCCAGACGGAACCATCGGCGCATATGAATCTGTGAGGTATTCCAGGGAGTTGAGATTAAGTTTGCCCCATTCCATATGGAGGAGCTACCAAATGCGGCTTCTCCTTCCGCCCAGGTGCGGTCATCGAACTCTTTGGCAAACCACCGGCGGGGAACATCGGATGAGGTTGTATATCTCCACTTGTATTTATGCTCTTTGGCAGTAGAAAGAATCGGTTTTACTTTTATTCCGCTTTGTGGCAGATTGATACATTCCTCTATTTTTGTTTTTAGTTCTCCGGTTGCCGAATAGGGCTTCAATACGCGCCGGTCGTATGTGTAGATTCCGTTTTTTTCGATCTCCACATCGGATAGCTGGGTATATACGGCAGCATTTAATCCGTAGTAATAATGGTCTATTACTTTGTCGGCTAAATTGTTGAACAAGACGGTGAAGTCTTTTCCGGTCTCTACGGTGGTGTATTGGAAATCGCCTCCGGGCCAGATGTGTCCCTGTACTTTCAATGTAATGCCGCCATACTCGCCACAGACGCCGGCCCTGGTTTCGTCCAGTGGGCAGGAGGGGTTCGGGTAGCTATGGGAATCTTTAATGTCACCAATGGGAGCGTCTACCCAGCCACTGGCACAACAGACAAGGCTTTGGCCTACTTCGCCTATGACGATCTGAGTCATTCTTTCTGTATCGAATTGTCCCCAACCTTCATTAAATACCACCCATTGGATAATACTCGGATGGTTTCTGAAAGCAGTGATAATTCTTTTCGATTCATCTTCAAAGTTCTTTTTTGCATAGTCTTCGTATCCGGAAGGTAAGTTGGGGCTGGGCAGATCTTGCCATACTAATATTCCTTCCCTGTCGCAATGCATATACCAACGTGCAGGTTCTATCTTGATATGTTTCCGTATCATATTGAATCCTAAAGCTTTCATCGCTTTTATATCAAACAGGAGTGCCTCGTCACTTGGAGCAGTATACAGGCCGTCAGGCCACCATCCCTGGTCGAGTGGCCCCATCTGGAAGATTTGTTTTCCATTGAGGAAGATACGGGGCGTTTCACCCACTTTCTTTACTTCGATTTTGCGCATTCCGCAATAGCTGCTTACGGCGTCTGTCTGTATTCCGTCTTTTAGGATAGCTATGTCGAGGTCGTATAAATACGGGTCTTCTACCGACCATAAATGAGGGTTATCGATAGGAATGGTCAGTAACCTTCCGACTTTGTCGTTTTCCAGTGTTGCTATTTTATTTCCTTCTTTGTCGAGCAAGCTGATATTTACTGTTACTCCGAATGTTTCATTGGTATTGACTCTCATTTTCAAACAGGAGTTGTCTACATCGGGCCGTATCATTAAATCCTCTATATAAACCGGATTGACAGGCTCCAACCATACCGTTTGCCAGATACCGCTTACCGGAGTATACCAGCATCCCCATTTATTTAATGCCTGTTTGCCTTTCGCTTGTCCTTCGGCACCGGTATTATCGTATGTATAGACAACTAACTCTTGTTTTTCTTGGTCTTTTAAAGCAGCGGTTATGTCAAAGTAGAACGGATCGTATCCACCGGTATGCTTACCTACTTTTATACCGTTTACATAGACAACGGTTTCCCAATCTACGGCATCAAAATGAAGCAGAATATTTTTCCCTTTCATCGTTTCGGGGATACTTATTGAGCGTTTATACCAATAGCATTGGCTGTCGCTCTCTTCCATGATTCCGGAGAGGGCGGATTCTATGGGGAAAGGAACTAATATCTTTTGTGTAAAAGTGAAATTCTCCGGATCGTATGCTTCGCCTTTTATGCCTTTTCGCAAATCCCAGATACCATTTAGGTTGAGCCATTCGTTTCTTACCATTTGTGGTCTTGGATATTCGGGTAATACGTTATTCACGTCTATTGTCTCACTCCATGGAGTCATCATAGGAGCTTGCTTCATTTTCCATTCTTGGGCGTGCAAAAGAAAGATACTCATGATACAGAAAAGTCCTACGACTGAAAGTCTTTGTATATGCATTGTTTTCATGTTGTTAGAGATGAGGGATAAAAATAAGGGTACCCGGAAATGTGGTACCCTTATGTAATTAGAAGTTATAATGATTCTTATTTTACCATTAACTTGCTGGTACTTACGGTGCCATTCTGATTAGTCGCTTTCAATAGATACATACCTTCGGGCAAATTGCTGATGGTAGTATTGCCAGCCGGTAATGCTTTGTTTGCAACCGACATGCCGCTTATTGTATAGATAGCAACATTTACCG
>NZ_HF991022.1:0-13170 GCF_000432295.1 Bacteroides sp. CAG:189 | reverse complement strand
GGTTCAGCAGCATTTACAATAATTTCACCGTTTACGGAATATACGTTCAGGCCTTCGATTGTAGTAGCCGGCTTGATACCTGTTCCGGTACCGGCGTCGGGATCTAAATAGAGACCGTAGATATTAGCTCCTACCCCGTCATTAGGTAAATTGTAAACAACGTATATGGTATGTTCTCCTTTTATCTCTTTTTTCAGAGGGGCTGCAGTTGTCATTTTGGTATCCCATTTACCGGTACCTTGTGCTCTGACGACAGCGATCGGTTCGTGCCCTACAAGTGCATTTTGTACATCTTCTGGAGTGGTAAGGGCACTCCATGTTATATTTTCCAGATTAATGTATAATGAGAAGTTGGCTTCCTCAATAGTGCCGATGTAGTTTTTATCACAGGAATGATTGATAAGAACTCTCTGATATTCACCATCTTTGAAATCAATATCATAGTAAGCAACCACTGTTCCATTAGACGTATATCCGATATTTGAACCCTCGCATTCGGCTTTATTATCTTTACCTTTCTTCAAAATAGCCCATTCCATATCACCTTGACTCATATCACCGCCTGAATCAGCCCCTTTTGCCCCTTTGGTGACAAATACCACAGCATCATCAGAGGGTTTAATGTCTTCATAAACAACACCGCAATCCGGATTCTCAAACCAAAGATTTTCTTTCAATAGATCGATTCTGTGAAGGTTGGTTGCATCTCCCCATTTTACAAACAGATAGTGAGAACCTTTTACTTCCTTTAGTTTAGTGGCAACCGGTGTAAAAGAGTTCCATTCTCTTAAATTAATACCTGTCCAAGTTCTTGCAATCATATTTTCCGGTTTTACTTCATCAATATAGAATTCCATATATTCTTTATATCTTTCACCATCATGACCAATGTAGGCAACTAATTGTTGGAATTCTCCTTCACCGAAATCAACTGGTTCTGCAGATTTGACAATGAAATCCTTAACTATACCTCCCCAACATTCTGTTTCTTCATTATACTTACAATCTTTGAAAGGATCATCTGGGTTTTCCAGATCTACATCGACTGCAATTCGGAAAGCATCACCATATATGATATTGGCTTTATCTGCGTATTCCGGTGATTCATTAATCCATGGTTGCATACCCTCTTCTGCAATCGCATTTTTATAGAAGATGACAGAACGTAAATTTCCATTTCCTTCACGGAAAGTTAACCAAACTTTTTGTTTACCGGTAGGACGTTCGAATTCTTCACCTTCTTTCATATTCCATGCAAATGTTTCAAAGCAGTGATAGCCGAATGTTCTGTCTACCGTCATTTCTGTGAAAGTGATGGATTCTTCAAAAGTATTTCCGGCATGAAGAACTACATATCTTTCTACTCCGAAATCTCCCCATCCTTGTGCGAATTCTACTCCGGTAGCTTGGTAAGCATTGCCATCAGCTCCGAAATCTACTTCCCCTAAGCAGATAACTGTTTGGTTAGATGTTTGGCCGATATTGCCATAACCGACATCGAATATAGCATCTGTAACCAATTCGATGTTCTCATTCCCTTTCATTGTTTCGATCACTAAATCCTGTGCAAATGCAGAATTCATTCCTAATAGAGCGAGCGCTCCGATGAGTAATGTGTTTTTTTTCATTGTAAAATAATTTAAATTAAACATCTATTCTTGATTAGGCCTGTAGCTATCTCGGATTATTTTTATAACATCTTCGTGCTACTTCTGCCTGATTCTTTATTATCTGATCCTATTTTTGAACTGTTATATCTTCCTTGCTTTATTTATTGAAAACTGAGAAATGAACTCTTATTTTATGTAAGAACCGGTTTATATATAGTGAATTACCAATGCCAAAATTACGCGTTCTATCCATTTTTATATAGAACGAATCATTCAAAAAATAATAAGTTGGTCACAGGCATCTGCTATCTATCCCGTTTCTTTTATTAATTGAAACGAATCTTTTAGAGATTGTATTCGTTGGAAATTAAGAATTGCTTTTTGTGTACGAAAAACATCCGGGTGTTTTTATATATTAAGGAATACGTTTTATTTATGTGGGTGAAATATCATTTTCCGTGTATGATGACAATGGCTGTTCGTTAATCGGTTATTGTTTGTTGTTCCGGAAGGAAAAACTGACAAGGTATGGATGGTTATTTGTTGGCTTCGTGTATATCTTTACATAGGTTTCATTTTATGCTGTATTTGTGCGATGCGTCCGGAAAAGCCCTGTGTGAGAGCGATACGTACTACCAATTTGCTATTTTTTGAAAGAATCGTTCTCTTCTTTTTATTTATATTTGCCCTCAAATAATTCGTTTATAAAGAATATGAAACACCCCCAATTGACTATTACCGTTTTCCTCTTGATGTTGTTGTTCAACATATCCGGATATGGGTTGAATAATTATTATTTCAACATAATCGGTAGAGATAAGGGATTGTCGCAATCCAATGTGAAAGCGATCATTCAGGATAGCAATGGCTTTATGTGGTTTGGCACCCGCAATAAACTGAACCGGTATGATGGGAATACTTTCAAAATATTCGATTGCTATGATTATGTAGCGCAAAAACAGAATAACAACATATCCTCTCTTTTTGAAGACAGGGAGAAACATCTCTGGGTCGGCACGGATAAAGGGGTCTTTATATTAGATCCTCAAACCGAAATTTTTACTTATATGAATACACAGACGGCGGAAGGGATTACCATGACCGATTGGATCTCGGATATCGGGGAGGACCGGGATGGCAATATATGGATTGTTGTTCCTAATCAGGGATTATTCCGCTATACTCAGGATAGCAAAGAGCTGAAGTTTTATGCATTTGGAAAGAAAACGGTTCCCGATCATGGGAATCCGCAGAGTATGTGCATAGATCAAAGTAACCGGGTTTGGATTGGGACGAATGGGAAAGGAGTATATCTATATGATAAACAGACGGATGAATTTACTCAATACCTTGGTGATACGAATGGCAATACACTGGCGGGAGAGAATATTTATACGATGTCTGACGATGGCGAGCATCTTATTTTGGGTATACATGAAGGTAAACTACGTAGAATAAATAAGAGGAAGAATGCGGTAACCGATGTAAATGCACCGGATGTGCATTATAAGATTATCCGTTGTATAGCGAAGTTGAATAACAAATTATGGGTCGGTACGCAATATGGTATCTACATTATCGATGAAGAAAAAGGAGAGGTTTTCAGAATATACAACGATCCTATGTGTAGTTATTCGCTTTCGGACAATCAGGTCGGGGAGATTTATCAGGATCGGGAAGGAGGAATCTGGGTAGGAACCAATGCCGGAGGTATTAATTATCTCTCCAGTTCTGTACTGAAATTCACCCGGTATATACCGTTGAGTCGTGAAGAAACGATCAGCAGTAAACGGATAAGAGAGATCATTGAAGATAATAACCAAAATATATGGATAAGTACCGAAGATGCGGGAGTGAATATTTTCTCGCCCGAAAAGCAGACATTTAAAAAGTTGGGAAGAGATATAGGCAAAGGCTTGACTTCGGAACAGACGCTGAGTCTGCTCAACCTTAACGGAGATATCTGGGTGGGATTGTTTAAGAAAGGATTGGATATCGTTTCTGCCGGTAGCTATAACACCCGGCATTATTCCGGAAAACAGTTAGACTTGAATGAATTCAGTTTATATGCTTTGGGGGAAGATAAATTCGGCAACGTCTGGTTAGGGAATGCCTGGGGGATTTATAAGGGTAATAAGGAAACGATGGAATTTGTCAATATGCCCGAATTTGGGCTGTGCTATACATATGATATTATGGAGGATGCTAACGACAATATCTGGATAGCGACGATGGGAAACGGTGTGTTCAAGTATAATCAGAAAACTCAGCAGATAGAGCATTACACGAACCAGATCAATGATAAACATTCGATAAGTTCTAACTCCGTCAGCAGTATTACGGAAACGAGCAATGGCGATATCTGGTTTGCAACGGACCGGGGCGGTATCTGTAAATACGACAGTAAGGAGAATAATTTCCGTACCGTATCACTGGCAGAGGGGTTACCCGATGATACTGCATACAAGATTGTTGAGGATAAAAACGGCTATTTATGGTTTGGTACTAATAGCGGGCTGGTACAGTTTGATCCGCAGAATTTTACCATTGAGACCTATTCAACGGATAATGGTCTGCCCAGCAACCAGTTCAATTATAAATCTGCATTGGCAAGCAGTACGGGTGAATTGTTTTTTGGAACTTTGGAAGGGCTGATCTCTTTCTTTCCTGAGAGACTGGAGCAGAATAGCTTTATCCCTCCTGTGTATATTACTTATATAAAGCATAAAAACGATGAAGCATCCGGTGAATTATATGATAAGGGGACGAATAGCGGCTATCTGCAGGCTAAACAGATAACCCTACAACACGATCAGAATAGTATAGAACTGGGATTTGTTGCGTTAAGCTATGCCTGCCCGGCGGCCAATCAATATGCTTATAAGATGGAGAATCTTGATAAAGACTGGATCTTTACAAGAGATAATCAAAGTGTGACTTATGCCAATCTTGCTCCCGGAAAATACCGGTTTGTTGTGAAAGCAAGTAATAATGACAAAGTATGGAATCAGGAGGGGGCTTCTGTCGAGATTATCATCCTTCCTCCTTGGTGGAAGACCTGGACCGCCAACATTTGCTATGCGATCCTTCTGATTGTATGTGTTTGGTTAACAACCAGATATTACTTGTATGTGAGTAAGAAGAAGACATTGGAAAAGCAACGGATGTTTGAGAGTGAAAAGGAGAAAGAACTGTATAGCTCCAAAATCGATTTCTTTACTAACATAGCCCATGAGATACGAACGCCGCTGACGTTGATCAACGGTCCTCTCGAGTCTTTGGCCGAGATGGATATTAAAGATCATGAGATAAAGAAGAATGTCCAACTCATGCAGAGGAACATATCGGAACTGCTTACTTTGATTAATCAGATCCTGGATTTCAGAAAGGTGGATGCCAATAAGGTGACAATGAATTTTGTCGTTGGGAATATATCGGCTATTGTGGATGAGGTATATCAGGAGTTTCTTCCGATGGCATTGTCTATAAATAAGAAAATAGAACTTCATATGCCGGAGCTGCCTGTCCATGCATTGATCGACCGAGGATCTTTTATTAAAATTCTGAACAATCTGTTTTCAAATGCGATCCGTTACTCCGAACATACAATCGATGTGGAACTTGAAGAGGACGATATGCAATTCTATCTGATTATAAAGAACGACGGTGAGATAGTACCTCCCGAAATGGCCGATAAAATATTCGATCCTTTCTATCAATTGAAAAAGAATGCAAATATAAATGCAAGTTCCGGCATCGGATTGTCATTGGCACGGTCACTTGCCGAATTGCATCATGGTGTGTTGCTCTATAAAAGTAACGATGGGCTGAATATTTTTACATTAGCCATTCCAAAGGGCGATATATCCCGGCAAGAAACCAACATCGATATTTATAATGACGATTTTGTAGAGCAGCAATCGAAACAGGAAACGATTTTGGTGGTAGAAGATAATCTTGAACTGCTATCGTTTATGACCGAAAAGCTGAGTTTGAACTTCTCTGTGGAAAAAGCCACTAACGGTGCCGAAGCATTTGATATTATCCAAAGGGTGAATGTCGATATCGTCGTTACGGATATCATGATGCCTATCATGGACGGTTTTGAACTCTGTAGGAAAATAAAGACGGACATTGAGTATTGCCATATACCCGTAGTGTTGCTAACGGCTAAGAATGACTTGAATAGTAAGATCAGAGGACTTGAAACCGGGGCTGATGCGTATATCGAGAAACCTTTCTCGTTTAAGTATCTGACGACACAACTGAATTCGCTTCTTGAAAACAGGAAGAGGGAGAAAGAAGCGTTTATCAAGAAACCTTATGTCACTTCGCAGTCGATAGGACTGTGCAAAGCGGATGAAGAGCTGATAAATAAAATTATAGGTATCATTGAAGAGAATATCACCGATTCTAATTTCGGTGTGGAACGCTTGTCGGAGATTATCAACATGAGTCGGTCGAGCCTGCATCGTAAGATTAAGGCACTCTCCGGAACATCGCCTACGGACTTTATCCGTTTGATACGATTGAAAAAGGCTTCCGAGCTGATAGCCGAAGGGCATTACCGCACAGGAGAGGTGTGCTATATCGTCGGAATAAACTCTCCCTCTTATTTTATCAAATTGTTTCAAAAACAGTTTGGTATGACACCGAAGGAATTTGAGAAACAACAAAGGATGACAAACACAAATGATTATAATATAAATTTGACAAAATGAAAACATTTAATTTTTTACTGTTGAGCATAGTTGCAATCGGACTTTATTCATGTGGCCCAAAAATGATTTATCCCGGTGAGGTCTGGACGGATACGGAACAGAACATGATTAATGCGCATGGAGGAGGAGTTCTGTATCATAACGGGACGTATTATTGGTATGGCGAATATAAAAATGATTCTACCTATCATGCACCCGGCGTAGAATGGGATTGTTACCGGACAGAGGCCGGCGGGGTAGCCTGCTATTCATCCAAAGACCTGCATTCCTGGAAGTTCGAGGGGGTAGCGTTAAAGCCGGATATGGCCAATCCGGAATCGGATATCCATCCTTCTATGGTGATAGAACGACCTAAAGTGATTTATAATGAGAAGACCGGTAAGTTTGTGATGTGGATGCACATTGATAGTTATAATTATTCGAAAGCAGCTACCGGTGTTGCCGTATCGGATAGTCCGACCGGTGGTTTCAAGTATTTGCACTCTCTTCGTCCGTATGGAGAAGAAAGTCGGGATATGACACTGTTCAAAGACGGGGACGGGAAGGCTTATCATGTTTACTCTACCAAAGGTAATTCTACTTTATATATTCATTTACTTTCGGATGATTATCTGGAACATACTGAAACTTATAAGGCGGTTTTCCCCGGAAAGTTCAGAGAAGCACCGGCTGTCTTTAAAAGGCAGGATAAATATTATATGATCACGTCCGGATGTAGCGGCTGGGATCCTAATGAAGCGGAATATGCCATAGCAGATTCTATGTTGGGAGAGTGGACGGCAATGGGGAA
The DNA here is from genome assembly GCF_000432295.1 of Bacteroides sp. CAG:189. Taxonomy (NCBI): domain Bacteria; kingdom Pseudomonadati; phylum Bacteroidota; class Bacteroidia; order Bacteroidales; family Bacteroidaceae; genus Bacteroides; species Bacteroides sp. CAG:189. Next base: position 6,049 of record NZ_HF991022.1, on the reverse strand, counting down.
CCCTTGTGTGGGTGAGAATGCCGACAGGACGTTTGGCGGACAAAGTACGCATGTCATAACAGTAGATCCCGAAAATGATAAATACATTGCCATGTTCGACAAATGGAATAAACTGGATTTAATCAATTCCAGATATATTTGGTTACCTGTTCAATTTCATTCGGCAGACAGTATTACGATAGAATGGAAAGACGAATGGTCTTTAAACGACTTGTAATAGAAACCTTTGAAAAATCTATAATAGACAGTGTAAAACCTTCTCTTAAATATTATATTATGAAGAAACTATTTTTTATTGCATGCAGCAGTTTTTGCTTTAGTTTGTTGTTGCACGCACAGGTTCCGGGAGATATTGAGAACATCAGGTTTGAATATATGGATAAACCGGTACAGTCGAGTACGGGAGGTGACCCGATTAATTTTATTCATGCCACCTATGTGAATGCAGCTTGGGGGGACTACAACAATAACGGGACACTCGACCTGTTTTATAGTGATAAGAATAATCACGGTAGTGCTACGAAAATTCAGAGCAACTTTTACCAGAACAACGGGGATGGTACTTTCCGTAAATTAACCTCCCCATTTGCAGGAGTTGCTTTTTCATGCCCGGTTTGGTTCGATATGAATAACGACGGTCTTTTGGATCTTTTTCTTCCGGGACTGGGCGATTGGTATTATCAGTGGAATGATCTGGATACACGCCTATCCAATATCCAGGCACGTTTGTATATTAATCAGGGAGTACAGGATAATGGTACTTGCAAGTTTAAGGAAATGCCGGTGGCGGAATCTGGTTTGATGCCGGTGTTTAATGGAAAGACCGGAGGAAAAGGACACAATTGGGCGGTTGCGGGTGATTATGATAACGATGGCTATACGGACTTGCTTGTAACGGGCTTTGATGAACATACGAGGGTGAACCGGGAAGATTATGAAGATGCGGTCAGAGCGGTATATCTGTTTAAGAATATAAAAGGAGAGTATTTCGAACTGCAGAAAACTCCTTTGGAGGGAACAAAGCCTTTCCATGGTTTGACCGATGGCAGTGTCTGCTTTGTCGATTTGGATAATGATGGCTGGCTGGATATCGTGTCTACCGGATATGGTTATTCAAGAGAGTCGGAAGTACACGTTTACTGGAATCAGCAGAACGGTACATTTAAGGAATCGGATTTTAAGTTTGACACTACTTGTAACTCTTCATGTGATGTATATGATCTGAATAACGATGGTCTGGCAGATATCATTATGACGGGAGTCTATTTCAATAATAATCAAAAGCAATTCTATATCTATAAAAACAAGGGAGAGCGTAATTTTGAGAAAATAGAAAATGAAAATCTGCTGCCGATAGATGGCGGACAGCTCTCTTTTGGCGATGTGAATCATGACGGACTGCCCGATATGCTGGTGGGTGGTCATAATAATACGCATCAGCACAGCACGTGGCTATATGTCAATAAAGGTGATTTTGATTTTGAGCCGATTGCATGGTACAATCAGGACGATTACGGATGGGCATTCCCCAGAGTCACTCATGGCAATGAACATCTGATCGACATTGATAATGACGGACTGTTGGATGCATGGATTTCCGGATGGTCCAATGGGGCCTGTTCTTCCGGTTGTGATACGCAACTTTGGAAAAATACTTCTGTTGCCGGCAAGAACGAAGCGCCGGGGATGCCGCAAAATTTACGGGCAAAGTTGATCGAAGGTCCCGATATTCTTTCTTTGGCATGGGAAGAGGCTGTCGATGATGTTACTCCTCAGAAAGCTTTACGGTATAATGTTTATTTGAAGAAGAAGGAAGGTGATAAATGCTGCATGACCGTACCGGCGGATATTACTTCCGGTTTTATTAAAGTAGGTTCTGTTTCCGGTTATCTCACTCAATGTTCTTATAAGATTAAAGTAGAATCGGACGGTGAATATGAATGGGGAGTACAAGCCATTGACAATGGAGGAAGAGGTGGACTTTTTGCAAAAGCTACTGTGAAGGTGGATGGAACCACCGGTATTACTACCCTCAAAGAAGAGGATGCTATTTTAATTTCTTCCAATGGGCAGTCTCTGAATTATTCGATCTCTGGCATGGGGAAGATGACTGTATTCGGCATTGATGGCAGCGTGACGTATCAAAGTCGGATTCACGGGACCGGTACTGTCAATCTGATGGGAAAAGGCACTTATATTGTCAGGATCGAGACCGATTCTGCTGTGAAAAGACAGAAAGTAGTAATGATGTAATAAAAAGAATTTTTACTGTATGATATTGAGAAAATATTTATGTTTTGCTTGTGCTGTTTTGTTTATTCAGAGCGGATATGCTAAAGAGCAGAAGCCTATAAATCTGGGAGAAACACCCTGGAGGTTTTCCAAAGTCGTTCGACAGGAGATGGATTTGGCAAAAGATGCCCGTATTCTCTGTGGTACGCAGGCAGTACCTGTGATCAATGATGGTGATATGAATACGGAATGGGTAGCAAATGATGCGCCGGAACCAAGTCTGCTCATCGATCTGCATGAGAATAAACAGACGGGAAAAGTCAAATTGTCTTTCAAGGGGAACCGGGTATATTTTGCTACTGTAAAAGTGGAAGTAAGCCTTGATAATAAACAATGGAATTCGTTGACAGACGGTACAGACAGACAGCAGTGCGAATTGTATAAAGAAGGCGATATCTCGAGTGTCAATAATACGGTAGGGTACGTTGCAACCGTTACGAGCACCTCACTTTCTGTGCCGATTCCGGTGACTTACCGTTATATAAAGCTTTCCGGTTTGAAATGCTTCTCTGAAAAAAAAGAAGAATTACCGGTGCGTGTCAGTGAGCTGGCCATTCATCCGGTTGAAAATGATCATCCGGATCAGGAAATGGCAGGAGCAGATTTTGATGATACACGATGGGAAGAGGTCGGCATCCCGCATTGCTACAACGAACATGATACTTATCTGAATGCAAGTACGGGAGAACGTTGCTGGCGGGGAGAAGGCTGGTACAGAAAGAAACTCTTTTTCAATGAGAAGGATAGGGAGAAGGAGATTTTTTTGGAATTCCAGGGAGTGAATCTGGCAGCTATTGTCTTTGTGAACGGGCAGGCTATTTCCGGGAATACACGGGTTAAACAACCGGGAGTGGTGACTCATGTAGGCAGCTCTCTTCCTTTTGTGGTGAATATCAGCAAATATATAAAATGGGGTGAAGAGAATCAGATTGCAATTAAAGTCTCGAATGCGAAAAATACGTTCTTTGCCTGGCCGGGATTTGGTGAGAATGAAGGATTTGGACAGGCAATGGGAGGTATTGTGAGTCCTGTCTATATGCATAAGAAAGATAAAGTGCATATCCCATTCAACAGTTACTCTCCTTTAAACAAATGGGGTACTTATTTCGGAACGGTATCTGCTACGCCGCAGGAGGCTGTCGTAAGGTTTCAAACGAATGTTGAGAACTCTTCGGAGCATACACAGGCAGTCGAACTGCGTACTTATTTACAAGATGAACGGGGACGTACGGTGTTATCATTTACCGAACAGCGAAATGTGGCACCCGGCGCTACTCATCTGTTTGATCGGACGGAAACTATTCAAAATCCGAACTTATGGTATCCTATCGGCTGTTCGGGCACTCCATATTTGTACACCGTGCAGAATAAAGTGTATGTAGACGGTAAACAGGTGGATAGTAAAAGTGAGAAATTCGGTATACGTGAAATTACCTGGGATGAAAATCATTGCTATGTCAACGGTGAAAAATGTATTTTGCGGGGATTTGGCAACAGAAACATTTATCCGGGTTTGGGAGCCGCCGTTCCGGCAGCTTTGCGTTGGCAGGACATCGCTTATATTGCCGAGTGTGGAGGAAATGCGTTCCGCGTAGGGCATCAACCTCCGTTTGCCGAAGCTTTTCAGGCTTGTGATGTGTATGGCATTCTGCTGATTGTAAACAGTGGAGACAATGAATGGGCCTTGAAAAACGAACCGGCCAAGACTTACAAACGGGAGTACGACCGTGATGCGATTATTGCATTCCGCAATCATCCTTCGGTGGTTATTTGGGAATCGAACAATGGGCTGGCCTATGAAGGTGATAAATATTTGCCTTCTTATACGCTTGAGGAGGTAAAGAAATGGGATTATATACAACCGCGTCTGGTATTGAATCGCGATGGTTATCCTCCGGAATGGGATGAGAAGGAGCCGATTGTGATAGGCTATACCAATCGTTATGAGAAAGTACAGGGACATCCTTCTCTGAATACGGAAGTTTATGGTACCAATTGGAACGGTCAGCCCAGCTGGTGTATTGCCCGCTTCGATTACGATAATGAAAAGCAGTTCTCTCAGGCTTATGTACAGGATTATCTTCATGATCTCGACAGGCAGGCATGTGGCTGGATCGATTGGATGTTGGCAGAGACGTATGGCGAGGGGTATACGATTTATCTGAATGGGATGAGGAATCAGAAGAGTCTGGGTTCCTGTGCGATGGACGCCAATCGCTTTCCAAAGTTGAAGTATCGGATTTATCAGAAAGCACTTTGGGTACCGTTTTCTAAACGGCCGGGAGTTGCTCTTCAAAGCCATTGGAACTATTCGGGTATTCAGGATGTGGATGCCTGGAGTAATTGTCCTTATGTAGAACTGTTTATCAATAAGAAATCCTATGGGATCGTTGAGCCGGATCAGGCAACCCGTCGTTGTACCTGGAAAGAGATTTATTGGGAACCGGGTATTGTTGAGGCGATCGGGCTGGATTATGATAAGCGTCCTGTCTGCTCCGAAAAGATAGAGTCGTCCGATGAACCTTATGCAATACAGCTCACTATCGAGAAGCAGACTGCCAAACCCGACGGTGAAGAGTTTGTATTACGTGCCAATGCTTCCGATGCCTTTATTGTGACGGCTAAGATTGTGGATAAAGCCGGTCGCTGGTGTCCCAGGGCCGATCATCTTTTGAAGTTTGAAGTAGAGGGGGAAGGAGTCTATAAGGGGTCTTATAACTTCTATGTGACTGAGGGTAAGGATTTAGCCTATCATGCTCCCGGAGATCATGAATTGCAAGCAGAGGGCGGTTTGATGAGAGTGGCTGTACGAACGACCTTTAATCCGGGAAAAATAAAAGTAAAAGTGAGTGCAGACGGATTGGTTTCGGGAGAAGGTTCTGTGAAATCCAAGAAGGTTAGACTGTGATTTAAAATCCATGTAATTTTGCATAGGTACCGATAAAGTATCGGCTTAGTATATGGAGATTGTAAAGAATGTACGCTTCTTAACAAAGAAAGGAGACAGATATGATTATTAGGGAGATGATTCTGTTTTCACTACTCTGTTTGGGAGCGTTATTCTTTAATAGCTCTGAATTTGTTGACACAGGAATAGTGCCTAAATGGTATATGACTATTGCTATGGGAATTGTATTAGTTGTCTATTATTTAATTCTCTCACAGCGAAAAAGATCTTTTTCTTTTGAAATGCAAGGGATCATCTATGCTATTATTATTTCATGTGCTTTGCAGGCATTATATGGAATCCTACAATATTGGGGAGTATTACAATGTACTTCATCTTTTAGGATAACCGGTAGCTTTGATAATCCGGCAGGGTTTGCCTCTTCTTTATGTGCCGGTATACCTTTTTTGTGGTTTGTATGGAATGGGTTAAAAGGATGGAAGAAGTTGCTGTGTGTAATGACTATCCTATTACTTGTATGTGGTGTCTTTTTGTCAGGCTCACGGGCAGGAGTATTGAGTATATTTATGTTGGTTGCTATTTGGGGGTATCAGTCTGTTTCCTGGAATAAACTACAGAAAATCGTATTGGTAATAGGTGCTTTAGTAGTGCTGATTGTTTTTCTTTATTTTCTGAAAAGAAACTCGGCCGATGGCCGATTATTGATTTGGATTTGTTGCTTAAATATGATAGCAATCAAACCTTGGTTCGGGTTTGGCTCCGGAGGATTTGAAGCACATTATATGGATTATCAGGCTCAATTTTTTCATCGGAATCCAGATAGCGGATACGCTATTCTTGCTGATACGG
>NZ_HF991021.1:7324-54463 GCF_000432295.1 Bacteroides sp. CAG:189 | reverse complement strand
TTCCGCATTTCACTTTTTTGTAGTAACTTTGCACATAAAAGTTATTTATTGTGTGAGTTGATGCTTCTGGTAATTCTTTACTTATCTCTATAAAAAAAATACCTTGGATTTTAATTATCTTCACTTTCTTGCCAAATATCCATAGGAACTCCATATTCCTCCAGTGCAACTTCTTTACACAAGGAGCTGTCGTCCTGTAAGTAATCCGCAATGCATTTGCCTTTTTGAAAAACATATAAATATACCCCTATTTCTGGAAAATCATTTTTGATTATAAATTTCATGTGATTATAAATAGCTTTCATATTTTCAATTTTGTTAAATTGGTTGATTAGGGACATATATGGGATGTTTTCTTGATTTTTATTGATGGTGTGTGCCGGGATGTTCCTTTATCGATTGTAACCATTTCAGATACATCTTTTCGGGCATTTTGCGATAACCTAACTGATGGATATGTGAATAAATATTTTCTGCTTTCCGATAATAATTTTCATTTTTTGTTTTCGTAAACATCTCGAATAATGTTTCTGCTTTAAGTAATAAAGCGTTAATATAATTAGGAAATGCTTCCAAGGTACGATTGCAGCATTGCAGTATGAATTCCGGTTCGTAGGTAGAAGTGAACTTATGCTTATAACCTTCAGCCAGATCCGTCATACAAATAGCAACTGTAGCTTTCAAAGAAAGTGTATCCATATAAATACCGTTTCGAATAGCGTCGGTATGGATATATCCGGAAGCTTTTATCCATACGTCAGTAGGAAATTGTCCCGAAGTCAGTTCCACATTATACCAACCGTCGGCTTGGTTGTGTAGTTTGATGTAAGCGTGATTGGGCGCTAATGCCAACCACGATTTCTCACCCAATTCTTCGGTCAGCAGTTTGTAGAATAGGGGTAATGAGTGACAATTCCCTTTACGTGTAACCATTAAAGTAGAGACAAACATGTTGCTCCATTCTTTTTTGCCTGCATAATCATCAAAATTATATTGGAAAGGTAAATGGTATAATAAGGTAGTGTCGGAAACGTGTACCGGAATTGTATCTGTCATCATCCGAAAGATAGCAGCATGAGTGTTAACTGAATGAAAATCAGTATGATTATAACTGATTAACTTATTTGTAGAGAGTGACTTGATAAAAGATGTGAATTGCTGTAAACTATTCTCGAATCTATAGTGGCTTAGATTACCGTCAAAGTAGGCATTTTCAGTTGTAAATATAGCTTCTTTCAAATTCAACTCTTTTTTGCCTGTTAACATTGAGTCTATCTTATTATAGCTGGTATAATAGAAATTGTCAACTTGTGCAAATGCTTTATTAACAATAAATAAAAAGCATATTAAAAATCCTGTTTTTGTCATTAAAGTTTGTTTTTAATAAATTCTCATAAATATTGGCTATATTGTAACTCAATATCCCGTTCCTTTATACTTTTGAACCCTTTTTCCCATCTGTATTCATCTGCAAATATCTCAGTTACAATGAAACAATCGCGCGAATATTCTTTGAATTCCGATTGTAATGTTTGGTTGTAAATTATCCCTTTTCAAAACGAGGGATAATTTATGGAATATCTATAATCTTTTATCAGTTCTAAAAGAACGAATGGACTTACTATCAATCCAATATATGATTTTTGATATTCTTTTTCTAATTTTCCTACATATTTCTGTTTTTCATTAATTCGCCACACCCACCATTCTGTAGAGACTGTTATAGGCTTTTCGCCAGGTTTTACTCCATAATCGTTTGTGCTTCTGAATAATATATGATTGGTTTCTCCAATATTCTTGTTATTACCAATTTTGTTCCAAAGGTTCATCTTTATACCTGCTTTTGTTGTACAATGTATATAAAAATCTATTTCACCGCTTACTATTTTTGATAAGTCAGGATTTGAATTTATTGGATATCGTTCCTTAAATACTCTAATAACATCACTATTTAGTTGTGTTAAATCATAAGCTATTAATTGAAAATATTTTTTAGTTTTCTCGTCTGTTTTTGCAGAGAAAACATCTCCTATTTTTGTATATATTCTTACCATAGTTTTGACCGTTTTTATAGAAATATACTAAATCTTTTATTTGGAAATAATTTTATTTGATCCCATATTGTCCCCAATATTTAGGCGCTATGGAATTGATTTTATTGAAAAGCAATCCTCCATTTTTTCCTAAACCATATTGATTTATTAAAGTTTGTTCCCAAATCCTTGCTTGAATTTGAGTTAAATTAGTAGCTCCTGAAACCACTTGATAATTCAATGTTGCTCTTGCAGTGTTTGAATTTAAATGCTCAGTGAATCTAACAGTAGGACTTCTCTATTCTAACCGGTATAATGGAAATGATCTTTGTCATCGATTTCAATAGGGTCTCATTTTGCTAAAATACGATTTATGTCTTCCGAAACTTTATCCATAAAAGATATTGTCGCACTCTATAATTTTTAGTAAATATTGGCAATATTATAATTCAATATCCCGTCCCTTTGTACTTTCGAACCCTTTTTTCCATCTATATTCATCTGCAAATATCTCAGTTACAATGAAACAATCGCACGAATATTCTTTGAATCCCGGTTGTAACATTCGGTCATTTATTATCTCTCTCACTTTATCTAATGAAGAAAAAAAAACGATAGACAATTCTTCATATCCTACACGGGTCGGATGCCTATAATCTAATTTGTAAAACTTGTCCATTAGTAATATATTGTTGTAAATCCTTCTTTCCAATTAGAGAAATCTATTTCTACATGATATAATTCAAAATTCTTTTTAGGAAATTTATTAAATCCTGGAAGATACCTCAATTCCTCAATAACTTGTCTGGCTTTCCTTGCTGTGGAAAATAATCCTATGAACTTTTCTTCATCTTTATTTGCTTGCTCATCTTCATAAACATGATACAAGGCATAATATACTTTTTTCATAATATGAAAATAATCATTGGTTCCAAACATATATCATGCCATCATGTCTAATAGAAACAATCCAAGAATAACTTTCATCAAATAGATCTATATCATCAACACTAGGAAACCAAATATCATAAAAATAAGTGGAAAAGTCATTAAATTTCATTTGATCTATGTTATCAAAACGAAACCAATTAATATATACTTTAAAAGTGACATCTTTATCTAAGTGTTGAAATATTTTTTTTATATTAAAATCTTGTTCGTTATTTGCATCGAAATTGTTGATGTAAATTTCATTTCTTCTTATCTCGTTAACTAATTTTAAATCGTTGTCTACTTGAAAATCAAAAAAGAATTTCTTTTTTATGACTTCGCATTCTCTAATAGTTAAATGTTTAAAAGAAGGAAATGGTTTATTATATTCCTGTTCGTATAATTTTATTTTAAAAGAATCCATAATATGTCATTTTATAATTATTGGTATAGCACCTTCTATTCCTCCATTTCCTCTTTTTCCTTTAGTGTAATCCCAGTAATTGATATGGGGTTGGGATTCTGGGGTGCCTTCTTGGGCATTAGGATGAGCTGGATCTAAACGATACCCTTTTTTACTATCTCCTCTTTGCGGGCTACCAAATTTTCCTTCACTTTTGGGTAAACTTTCTTCTGGAGATAAACCTATTATTTCCTTTGCTTTTTTTAAAGCGGCTTTCGTTTCGCTGATACTTTTTTCCCTCTATTATATCCTGCATCTTGATTTTGTTTTCCATTAGCCATTAAAACGACACCTGTTCCTGCAGTGGTTGCACCTGCTTTAATCAATACGGCACCAGCACTAGCTACGGGTACCCCACCAATCGCTAAACTACCACCACTACCAACAGTAGCGGTAACTCCGACTGCTACTGCCCCAGTTCCGACAGCCATACCTGTGCCACCGGCTTTTATCATTCCTTCTCCAATTAATATGGATGCATTATCTATTCCTTGTAGTGCATCATTATAGTCGGAAGGGTCATTGGGAGTATAAGTATCTCTTAAAGTACCACTACCGGGAATAATGTTTGTGACAAGGCCTATTCCGTAACCAACAACAACATCCCAACCATCTTGACCATTCGGATCAATAAATCTAATAGGATTATTATTGCAATATGCGTACGGGCTAATCGAATAATACCTTTCTGCATGAGGATCAATCGAAATAAACCGGCTGACCGTTTGAATATCCATAACGGTATCTAAAGTATCAGATTCAGCCGGTCCTACTATTTTATTTGTTTTTGTATCAAACTTGACAGAACCGATTTCTATGATCCGATCCTTATCGTGAAATTCATCAAAACGTCCATTACTTAAAGTGGCCATTTTCGGCTTGTAGCCGTAAGTGGCAAAAGGGTTTTGTGCATATCCTGTCAGTAGCGTGAGCAGGAACAGTAGTAAGGTGCTAATTCGTTTCATACACATCTATTTTTTGATTTGGATAATTGGTGAAGGTTGGTTTTCCGGCAATGTTTTGGCTTTATCAACTTGCTTTAACCAATTATGATATATCTCGGCCGGCATTTCTTCATAGCCCAGACTGTCTATTTTCTCATAGGATTGAAGCATCTTTTTAAATAAACGGTGTGCCTGTGGATATTCCGGAAGCTGTTCTTTGGGAGGTCTGCCGCAAGCATCAATTACATATTGAGCTTGTACAGTGCAGATGTTTGCGTAATGTTGATAAGCCGTTAAATCAGAAGGAGAATAACGCAAAACTAAATTGCTGTTTTCTTCTATAAAATGATCATAGCCATAACGGGAAATATAATAAGCAGACAAGTCATTGAGCATATGGGCAATGGTCTGTTTCATAGTCCGTGGATTCAGATAAATACCTGTCTGGATAGCTTTGGATTTAATGAAACCGCTATTCATATAGAAATCATCTGTGACAACAGCACCTTGAGTTAGCTCTATATTATACCAACGGTTTTGCTTGTCTTGGAATTTTATAAAAGAGTGGCTCGGTGAAAAACACCAGAAAGCTTCTGTTTCCAACTCTTCGGCAAGAATCAAAAACAATAGAGGCATGGAATGGCACTGTCCTGTATTCTTGGCTAAAAGCTTTGATACCATATAATTACTGGTGTTAATATCTGCGCGATAATCTTCAAAATCATATTTCATCGGGTGATGAATGATTGTTTTTTCACTACCGGGCTCTTTGACTTCAATAACTTCCGACAGAATACGAAAGATCATCATTAACTTTGCTAACCCGTCATTCTTATCTAATTTTTCTTCCTGCATTTTCAGCAGACAAATGTGTTTTAGATTCTGAATGGCTGCATCAAACTCTTCATATTTCATTTTATTCCCGAAAAAAGCGTTTTCCGTCACGAATACGGCTCTTTTTAGACTCATCTCCTTTTTGCCTTCAAGCATTTCAAGTATCTCTTCACGGGCACTTTGAAAACATTCTGAACCGGGAGTTGGGGAAAAATCCGGTAAAGGGATTGAGTTGGATTTCATGTATTTCTGAATAGCATATTGGCGGTTGATGGCTGCTCTTCTACGTTCGTTTTCTTTTACCTCACGCATGATGGCCTCATTTTGCCTTTGAATCAAGGCGTCACGGGAAGATGATATGCCAGATGGCTTTTGGGGAGAAGTTTGGCGGAAGTTATCGAAACGACCTATTTCTGCCGGTTGAGGAATTGATATCACTGGAACTTGGGAAAACAAAGAACTTGCTCGGAGTATTGTGATTAATATTATGCTCCAATAAATTATTTTATGTAAAACTACCTTAATCATAGCATTTGTTTTAAGGATTTTTCAAAGGTAACTTTATTTACTTAAACTCCTGATGGCCGTTAACTTTTTTTGTATTTTAAATAAAGTCTATCGGTTGATTTATAGAAAAATGAATATGCTCTATGTAGTAGAGCATTCTAAGGGTAATTGTTTTTTTGATATGAAACGACAAAAAGAATAAGATTACAATCAAAAAACAAACCGATACTTCGGTCGATTCTGCCTATTTTTGCGTCATCAATAATTCCATTAATCTTTTAAACTATCAAAAACACATGAAAAAGCAGTTTTGGTATTTTATATTTTTACTTTTCTATATCGGTACATTGCCTGTACAAGGCAAGATTACACTTCCCGCTATCTTATCGGACAATATGGTATTGCAACAAAAGGCTCAAGTTCGTTTTTGGGGAAAAGCGCGTCCGGGTGAGAAAGTTACGGTTTCTACCTCTTGGGATAAAAACATTTATACGGTGCAGACACCCACTGACGGACATTGGGAGGTGAAAATCAAGACTCCCGGTGTGATGGATAATCAGACGCTGACCGTAAAGGGAGAGAACACAATCACAATACATAATATATTAATAGGTGAAGTATGGCTTTGCACCGGACAGTCGAATATGGAATTTCCGGTAGCTCGTGATCCGAATGTAAAATGGAAGACAGGTATACTGAATGAAACGGAGGAGATGAAGGATGCCGATTATCCTTCCATCCGGCTTTTCCATGTGGAGCATCAACTGGCTCCTGAGGGAGAAAAAGAGGATTGCATCGGCCGATGGCTGGTTTGTACTCCGGAAAATGTGAAAGAATTTTCGGCTGTCGGCTTTATATTCGGTCGTAAACTTTATAAAGAATTGCAGATGCCGGTCGGACTGATTCAGTCCACTTGGGGAGGTACCCATGCCGAATCGTGGACAGAGAGGAGGGTGATGAAAGACAATCCTTTGTATGCCGATGTCATGGAAGAGTTTGCCCCGCAAAACGTGAAGCGTGAGAAAGACAAATGCAAAGTACCGGCCACGTTGTGGAACGGTATGATTGCCCCGATCAAAGGATATACCATTAAGGGAAATATCTGGTATCAGGGAGAGTCCAATTCAATCCGTCATGAAAAATATCAGAAGGTGTTCACTAATCTGATAAACAGTTGGCGGCAGGAATGGGGGCAGGCTGATATGCCCTTTTATTTCGTACAGATTGCACCGCACTACAAACAACCGGCAGGCATTCGTGAAGCACAATTGAAAACCTGGCAAAGCGGTTTGAAGAATATAGGTATGGTAGTAATAACAGATGCCGGTGATTCTACGGATATTCATCCGCGCAACAAGCGGGTGACAGGTGAACGCTTGGCTGCCTGGGCTTTGGCGAAACAATATGGTAAAAAAACAGCTTATTCGGGGCCGCTTTATAAGAGTATGAAAGTGAAAGACGGAAAAGTAACGTTGACTTTTGATTATGCGGAAGGCGGATTGCAAACTCCGGAAAATGCTCCGGTAAGAGGATTCTTTATCTCCGGAGCCGATGCCCGCTTTTATCCTGCTACGGCTGCCATTCAAGGCAGTAAACTGGAATTGTCAGCACCGGAGGTTCCCCAGCCGGTAGCAGTACGTTATGGCTATGGAAATTTCTTCCGGGTGAATCTTTATAATAAGGCGGGACTTCCGGCAGTCCCTTTCCGTACCGATCATTTTGCTCCCGATACTTATGCACGCTGGTTTGCCGATTCGGAGATGCGTCGTTTTCCGAAGGCGTATCAACTGGATCATGGGAGACGTCTGTTTTTCGGATATGCACAGGGAGTGGGCTGTTGTGCCATGCTCCGGATGTGGAGACAAACGGGTGAACGGCATTATTTTGATTATGTGGAAGCCTGGGCCGATTCTGTTATCAATGAAAAAGGAGAAATCCATTTATATGATATGTCTACTTATAATCTGGATTTCATCAATTCGGGAAAAGTGCTTTTCGATGTTTACCGCGAGACGGGAAACGATAAATATAAAAAGGCAATGGACGAGCTGATAAAACAATTGAAAAGACATCCGCGCACACTGGAGGGAGGATATTGGCACAAATTGATTTACCAGCACCAGATGTGGCTGGATGGTTTGTATATGGCTTCTCCTTTCATGGCACAGTATGGTGCGGAGTTCAATCGTCCGGAGTGGATCGATGAGGCGGTGAAGCAGTTCGCGCTTTGCCATAAACATACTTATGATGCCGGAACCGGTTTGTATCACCATGCTTGGGACGAGAGCAAAAGCCAGCGTTGGGCCAATCCGGAAACCGGACATTCTCCTAATTTCTGGGGGCGTAGTATCGGTTGGTGGTTTATGGCATTGGTCGATGCGTTGGATTATATTCCGGAAGAACATCCCGGACGTGCCGATATGATAAGCTGGATACAAGGCTTGGCGGATACTCTCCCAAAATATCAGGATAAGGCCGGCTTGTGGTATCAGGTGATTGACCAGCCTAAGCGTGAAGGGAACTTTCCGGAAGCATCCGTTACTTCACAATGCATGTATGCCTATGCAAAAGCTGTGAATAAAGGATATATCGATGCAAAATACAAAGCAGTTGCAGAGAAGGCCTTTAAAGGATTGAAAGATAAACTGTTGGTAGAAAATGCGGATGGTACACTGACGTTGACCCGTTGTTGCCAGGTAGGCGGCTTGGGCGGACATCCGTATCGTGACGGTAGTTTCGAATATTATATCGGAGAGAAAATGCGTGATAATGATGCAAAGGCTACCGGCCCTTTCATCATGGGATGCATTGAATTGAATAAATAGTACCGCACTTGGATGACGGATAAAAATAAAATAATGAACAGAAAGATAACGATCTTATTGGGAGGACTGCTGATGTGCGCTTCGATGGGGGCACAACAGGTGGACTGGCCGGAAATACAGACAGAAGCGAAACCTGCCGCACGCTGGTGGTGGATGGGAAGCGCCGTAGATAAAGAAAACTTAACCCGTAATCTGGACGCCTATGCGAAAGCAGGGATGGGAACGATGGAAATCACCCCTATTTATGGGGTCAAGGGGAATGAGGCAAATGAGATTCCATTTCTTTCGTCCCCTTGGATGGAGATGTTGCAATATACGGAGAGTGAAGCTGCCCGCCTGGGGATGCAGATTGATATGAACACTGGGACCGGATGGCCTTTTGGAGGCCCGGAAGTCGGGATAGAAGATGCTGCCGGTAAGCTTTTCATCACTGAATATGAATGGAAGGGCGGAGAGCCGTTTAAAGAAAAAATAGTGGTTGCCGATTCCAAACAACTGCCTTATGCAAAGTTGAGCCGGCTTATGGCTTATTCTGATAAAGGCCGGTGTATTGATGTGACGGATAAGGTGACAAAAGACGGCAGACTGCAATGGAAAGCACCGAAGGGTGATTGGAAACTGATTGCTGCTTTTTGTGGGAAAACTTTCCAGAAAGTGAAACGGGCGGCCCCCGGCGGTGAGGGATACGTGATGGATCATTTGTCCGCCCGTGCCGTGAAGAATTATCTGGAGCGTTTCGAGCGTGCTTTCGAGTCGTCGAAAACGCCCTATCCGCATAATTTCTTCAATGATTCTTATGAGGTATATAAGGCGGATTGGACGGAGAATCTTTTTGATGAGTTCTCCATTCGTCGCGGCTATAAATTGGAAGAACATCTTCCGGAATTCCTGTCAGAGAAACGGACGGATACGGTTGCCCGTATCATCTCTGATTACCGGGAAACGATGGCGGAATTGTTATTGGAGAATTTTACCCGGCAATGGACGGAGTGGGCGCATTCACATGGCTCTAAAACCCGTAATCAGGCACATGGATCGCCCGGTAATCTGATTGATCTATATGCCACGGTGGATGTTCCCGAATGTGAAGGGTTCGGGCTTTCCGATTTTAATATCCGGGGATTGCGCAAGGATTCATTGACACGCCCCAACGATTCGGATCTGTCCATGTTGAAATATGCATCTTCGGCTGCTCATATAGCCGGCAAGCCCTATACGACTTCCGAAACCTTTACTTGGCTGACGGAGCATTTCCGGACTTCACTTTCGCAGTGTAAGCCGGATATCGACCTGATGTTTATCTCGGGCGTGAATCATACGTATTTTCATGGTACCACTTATTCGCCTGCTGAGGCTGCATGGCCGGGATGGAAATTCTATGCTGCTGTCGATATGAGCCCTACGAATAGTATTTGGCGGGATGCACCGGCATTTTTTGATTACATAGCCCGTTGCCAGAGCTTTTTGCAGATGGGAAAACCGGATAATGATTTTCTGATCTATCTGCCTGTTTATGATATGTGGCAGGAGCAGGACGGGCGTCTGCTGATGTTTGACATTCATAAGATGGCGAAGCGTGCTCCCCGTTTTATCGATGCGGTGCATCGGATCAATGATGCGGGATATGATTTGGATTATATTTCCGATAATTTTATACGTAGCCTTACTTGTGTCAATGGAAAGCTGGTCACTTCTGGGGGGACGGCTTATCGCGCGTTGCTTATTCCCGGTGCCCGTTTAATGCCGGATGATGTGCTTACTAAACTATGGAGTCTGGCAGATGAAGGGGCAACGATTGTGTTTTTGGAGCAATTCCCGCAGGATGTGCCCGGATATGCCCGGTTGGAGACACGCCGTGCAGCTTTCCGGAAGTTGATGGAACAGAAAGATAAGGTGCGTAAAGGACGTATTATATTCGGTACGGACTATAAGCGTACATTGGCAGAAACTGGAGTTTTGCCGGAAGCGATGAAAACGGAAAACGGATTAAGCTGTATTCGGCGTGTCAATGAAGAAGGTAATCATTATTTTATTTCTGCATTGAAGGCGGAGGATACGGAAGGATGGATTCCTTTAGGGGTGCAGGCAGAGTCTGCTATGATTTATAATCCGGTGAATGGTGAAAGTGGCAAGGCGGCTGTTCGTCAGGCCGACGGGCGTACGGAGGTGTATTTGCAACTGGCTTCGGGAGAGTCTTTGCTTTTGAAGACTTTTGCCGGGAGTGATATACAAGCTTCTGCATGGAATTACTGGCATCCGGCATCCGAAGGAGAAAAAGTACCGGATCGATGGGGATTCCACTTTGTGGAAAGTATACCGGTTGTGACCGCTGCTCCCGATTCTGTAGAATTGGATTCGTGGACGGAACTGTCGGCAAATGAAGTGAAAAACACAATGGGAACTGCATGTTATTCCCTTAAATTTCATCTTGACGATTCTGCGATTTCCGAATGGATGCTCGATTTGGGGGATGTGCGTGAAAGTGCCCGTATCCGCGTCAATGGGAAAGAGGCTGCTGTTTTGTGGTCGGTTCCTTATCGTTGCCTGATTGGCAGATATTTGCATCCGGGTGAAAATATATTGGAAGTGGAAGTTACTAATTTACCGGCCAATCGTATTGCCGATATGGATAGGAGGCAGATACCTTGGCGCATTTTTAAGGATGCCAACATAGTCAGTCTTCAGTATAAGAAGTCCGGGTATGAGAATTGGCAGCCCGTGCCGAGCGGGTTGTTAGGTCCGGTAAAATTGATTCCGATGAAAGAAGTACGTTTTTAATATTTTATCATGAACAGACGAATTGCTTTTGTGCTCTGCATTTCTTTTGCAGTGGCTACTCTTTTTGCGCAAGATCCTCGCGAAAGACAATATATGTACGAGATACTGGATCCCCGGCATGAAGCCAAACCATTGGTGGAAGGGTTTGCCATAGAACGGGTTACGGAACGGTTGAACCGTGGATTGTATGCAGTGCCTTCTCAGGACGGGAAGGGTGTTTACCTAAGTTGGCGGTTGCTGAATACGGATGCGCCTGCTACTGCTTTTCATGTATATCGTGAAGCAAATGGCAAAACTTGCCGTTTGACGAATAAGCCCATACTGCGTACTTGTGATTTTGTAGACAACGCACCTGTGAAGGGAGTAGCTTCCTATTGGGTGGTGCCTGTGTTGAAAGGGCAGAACCCCGTTGCATCCGAAAAAATAGAAGTAGAGGCCGGGAAGAGTAAGAACTATACTTCCATTCGCTTGAAAGATAATGCCAAAGCAGGTAAGATTGCTTTGGCCGACTTGAATGGTGATGGCATTTACGATTATATCATCCGTACTCCCGAAACCAATGTAGATCCGGGCATGCCGGGAGATACTACCGGTAAGACATATAAAATTTCGGCTTATTTGAGCGACGGTACATGGCTTTGGACGTATGATATGGGACCGGGCATCGAGCCGGGTATTTGGTATTCGCCTTTTATCGTTTATGATTTCAATGGGGATGGTAAAGCGGAAGTTGCGGTGAAGACGGCCGGTGATGATTATGTGAAGAATGAAAAAAGCCGTGTTTGTGGTGGAAGTGAATACTTGTCCGTATTGGATGGGATGACGGGGAAAGAGATAGACCGGGTGGACTGGCCGGAACGGAATGACCGGTACGGAAATCTTATTCGCCAGAATAGGAATCAGATGGGAATGGCTTATCTGGATGGGAAAACACCTTGTATTCTTGCAGCTCGTGGCACTTATAAACTGATGGTGGTGGATGCCTGGCAGTTGAAAGAGGGGAAGCTGCAACGGATGTGGCGTTGGGATGGTGATGAAGAAAATCCCGTAGTACGTAGTATGGGGGCACATAGCATGGTGACCGGAGATGTGGACGGCGATGGTCGGGATGAGATATTGTTGGGGTCTTGTATGCTTGATGATAACGGGACTTTGTTATGGTCGTCCGGGTTGGGACATAGCGATAAGGCTTATTTGTGTAAGCTACGTCCTGATGAGGAAGACTTACAGGTGTTTATGGTGAGCGAACCCAAGAAAGAAGACGGTCGCGGAGTATCTGTGGTGAATGCTCGTACCGGACAGCTGATATGGGGAATCGGACATGCTACCTATCATGTGGGGGATGGCATGGTGGCGGATTTTGATCCGGAACATCCCGGTTTGGAATGTTTTGCCAGTGAAGACCGTAAAGGTGGAAGTACGGATAAATATCTGTTAACTTCGGATGGAAAGAAATTGAATACAACGAATGCGGAAGTGCCAGGATGCCGGAATTGGATTTGGTGGGATGCCGATCTGCTCCGTGAAACATTCCGGGGGGATAATAACCGTTGGGGAGCCGGTTCTTCTTCGAACGGCAGAAAACAAAGCATCTGGAAATGGAAAGGAGAGACGCTGACAGAAGGGATCGAAGGGGACATTTTGATGATAGCCGATATGGAGGGCGATTGGCGGGAGGAGTTGATAACTGCGCTTCCCGGAGAATTGCGTATTTATCATACTTGTATTCCGGCAAAAGACCGTCGGGTAACATTGATGCAGGACGCACTTTATCGGAGTTATATTACACATCGGAGCATGGGGTATCCGCAATCGCCGGTACCTTCTTATTATCTTGGAGAATGATTGAGAGCCCCTAAGGGCAATTTTATAAGATCAAAATTGTTTCTAAGTCACATAATATAAAAAAGTCGAATGAAGAGAATTTCAATTGTTTTGTTTCTTTGTGTGTGGGCGGTATTGTCGTCTTGGGCGCAAACTTATAAATATGAAGAAATATACACGAATCTCCCCTTTGCAATGCCAAAGGTGGAAGCACCCCGATTTCCCGATTTGAAGGTGTCGCTGCCGGATTTTGGTGCTGTCGGCAATGGAGTGGAGCTCTGTACCGAAGCTTTTGAAAAGGCTATCGAAACATTATCGTCTCGCGGAGGCGGACACTTGATTGTGCCGGCAGGTATCTGGCTGACCGGTCCTATTGTGCTGAAAAGTAATATCGATCTTCACATAGAGAAAGGGGCCGTAGTGCTTTTCTCGCCGGATGTGGAGCTTTATCCGTTGGTTGAAACTGTTTTTGAAGGATTGGATACCCGCAGGTGTCAATCTCCTGTTTCGGGACGTAACCTGACGAATGTAGCTATCACCGGACAAGGGGCCATTGACGGGAATGGACACTTTTGGCGTCCTTTGAAACGGGAAAAAGTGACGGAAAGTGTTTGGAAACAGACGATAGCCCGGGGGGGAGTATACAAACGGCCCACTTATTGGTTCCCTTATCCGCAGACACTGAAAGGAGATACGATCAGCAATATGAATGTACCTCAGAACTTGACGACGGAGGAAGAATGGCAGAGCGTGCGTCATTTTCTTCGGCCGGTGATGGTGAGCTTGATAGAGTGTAAGAATGTATGGCTGCAGGGTGTTATCTTTCAGAATTCTCCGGCGTGGAATCTGCATCCGTTGATGTGTGAAAATGTACTGATTGAAGAAGTGCAGGTGCGTAATCCGAGCTATGCGCAAAATGGTGACGGCCTGGATTTGGAATCTTGTAAGAATGCCTTGATTGTAAACTCTACTTTCGATGTGGGGGATGACGGGATTTGCTTGAAGAGTGGAAAGGATGAGGATGGACGCCGTCGTGCCCGCTCTTGTGAAAATGTGGTGGTAGACGGATGCACGGTGTTTAAAGGACATGGCGGATTCGTGGTAGGCAGTGAGATGAGTGGCGGAGTACGTAATGTGTCTGTGAGTAATTGCCAGTTTTTAGGTACTGATGTAGGGCTTCGTTTCAAGAGTAAGCGTGGACGGGGTGGAATTGTTGAAAACATCTGGGTACGCAACGTTTCCATGATGGATATTCCTACGGAACCTGTTACTTTCAACTTGTATTATGGAGGTAAGTCGGCTGTTGAAGTGTTGGAAAGTGGTGAGAAAGTACCGTTGAAGGTAGATCCTCTGCCAGTGGATGAAACGACTCCTTGTTTCCGGAATATCCATATTTCGAATCTGGTATGTTCTAATGCCCGGAGGGCGCTTTTCTTCAATGGCATCCCGGAAATGCCGATCGATGGCATTACGCTTGAGAACTTGGATATTACTTCCCAAATAGGAGCCGAATTCGTATATAGCCGGAATATAACATTGAAGAATGTGACGATTCACCATGAAAAGGGAGAAAAGTTGATAACCCGCTTTTGTGAAGGAGTGAATCAAATTGTCAAATAAGACATCCTTTGTGTCAAAACGTACAGCGTGAATAGGGTACAAATCCTTTATTTTTGCGTCATTATAGAAAGAATAGGCTCAACATTATATAGGACATGATAAGAAATTGTTTTTTTGCGGTTGATTTGGGAGCTACCAGTGGCCGTACGATATTAGGCTCTTTCTCTGAGGGCGGATTAGAATTGGAAGAAGTGAATCGTTTTCCCAACCACCTCATAGAGGTTGGAGGACACTTTTATTGGGATATTTATGCACTTTATCAGTATGTTATAGATGGGTTGAAGTTGGTTGCGGGCAAGCAAGATGTGAAGATCGTTTCTATCGGTATCGATACTTGGGGAGTCGATTTTGTTTGTGTCGGAAAGGATGGGCATTTGTTGCGCCAGCCGTATGCTTATCGCGATCCCCAAACAAACGGGGCGCCGGAAGCGCTATTTTCGCGCATTCCCCGTAGTAAGGTGTATAAGTTAACGGGCATTCAGATAATGAATTTTAATTCGTTGTTCCAGTTGGATACCTTGCGACGCAATAATGACAGTGCGCTGGCTGCGGTAGATAAAATTTTGTTTATTCCGGATGCTTTGAGCTATATGCTGACAGGAGAGATGGTAACGGAATATACGATTGCCAGTACGGCACAATTGGTAAATGCACAAACCCGCAAATTGGAACCGGAATTATTGAAAGCGGTCGGTTTGACGGAAGAGCATTTCGGACGTTTTGTGTATCCGGGAGAGAAAGTCGGAACATTGACAAAAGAAATACAAAAAATAACCGGATTGGGAGCTGTTCCTGTAATTGCTGTAGCCGGACATGATACCGGATCGGCAGTGGCTGCCGTCCCGGCATTAAATCCGAATTTTGCTTATTTAAGTAGTGGGACATGGTCGTTGATGGGGATAGAAACCGATGCGCCGGCTATTACCGAAGAAACGGAGAAGTTGAATTTTACGAATGAAGGGGGAGTGGCCGGAACGATCCGTTTGCTGAAAAATATTTGTGGAATGTGGTTGCTGGAACGCTGCCGTGCCGGATGGGGAGAGACTTCGTATCCGGAATTGATCGCTGAAGCCGAAACGGCGGAGCCCTTCCGTAGCCTTATCAATCCGGATAATGCACTTTTTGCGAATCCCGATGATATGGAAAATGCCATCCGTAAATATTGTATGGATACGAATCAGCCGGTTCCGGAAACTCGTGGGCAGATTGTACGTTGTATTTTTGAAAGTCTGGCACTGCGTTATCGCCAGGTATTGGATGATCTGCGCGGATTAGCTTCTCAGCCGATAGAAACACTTCATGTGATAGGCGGGGGAAGCCGCAATGAATTGCTTAATCAGTTTACGGCGAATGCGGTAGGTATTCCGGTAGTAGCCGGACCGTCAGAAGCGACTGCTCTCGGCAACGTCATGATGCAGGCTATGGCGATAGGTGAAGCTGCCGATGTGCCGGGAATGAGAAAGCTCATTCATAATTCTATTCCTTTGAAAACTTACCAACCCCAAAATATGGAAAATTGGGGACAAGCTTATATACACTTTAAAAATATAGTATCATGAAAGAAGAACTGATTAAGAAGGCTTACGAGATAGCGGTTGAACGTTATGCGGCTGTAGGTGTCGATGCTAATAAGGCATTGGAAGATTTGCAAAAGATTTCTCTATCTTTGCATTGTTGGCAAGCAGATGATGTAACGGGATTCGAATCGAGTGGTTCGCTGACCGGAGGAATTCAGGCTACCGGTAATTATCCGGGAAAAGCTCGTAATATAGAAGAATTGAGACAGGATATATTGAAAGCTGCTTCTTATATTCCCGGAACTCACCGTTTGAACCTACATGAAATTTATGGTGATTTCGGTGGTCAGTTTGTCGATCGTGATCAGGTAGAACCGAAACATTTTGAGAGTTGGATACAATGGGGAGCGGAACATGGTATGAAGTTGGACTTTAATTCTACTTCTTTCTCTCATCCGAAAAGTGGAAACCTTTCATTGTCGAATCCGGATAAAGGTATTCGTGATTTTTGGATCGAGCATACCAAGCGTTGTCGTGCAATTGCCGAAGAGATGGGTAAGCGCCAGGGCGATCCTTGTATCATGAATTTATGGGTACACGACGGGAGCAAGGATATCACGGTGAATCGTCTGCTTTATCGCGAACTGCTGAAAGATTCTTTGGATCAGATCTTTGCTGTTGAATATAAGAATATGAAAGATTGTATCGAATCGAAAGTGTTCGGTATCGGTCTGGAAAGTTATACGGTAGGTTCAAATGATTTCTATATTGGATATGGTGCAAGCCGTAATAAAATAGTGACACTTGATACCGGCCATTTCCATCCTACCGAAAGTGTAGCTGATAAGATATCTTCGCTGTTGCTTTATACTCCGGAAATCATGTTGCACGTTAGCCGCCCGATCCGTTGGGATAGTGACCATGTGACTATCATGAATGATGAAACGCTGGATCTGGCAAAAGAAGTAGTGCGTTGTAATGCTCTCGACCGTGTACATGTCGGTTTGGATTATTTTGATGCCAGCATTAACCGTATCGGTGCTTATGTGATTGGTAGCCGTGCTACGCAGAAATGTTTCTTGCAAGGATTACTGGAACCGATTGCTAAGTTGCGTGAATATGAAGCCAATGATCAGTTGTTCGAACGTCTGGCTCTGCTCGAAGAGGCTAAATCGCTTCCGTGGAATGCTGTGTGGGATATGTTCTGTTTGAAGAATAATGTTCCGGTTGGCGAGGAATTTATTGCAGAGATAGAAAAATACGAAACAGAGGTAACTTCGAAAAGAGAATAAGAATAGTGGTTAGTGATGAAAGTAGCATTTCCAATCACTACTTTCATCACCTGTCGCTAATCATTTATCACTAATCACTTATCACTAAATACATGAATACACTGATAGGCCTTATTATTATAGCCATTGGCAGTTTTGGGCAGAGTAGCTCATATGTACCTATTAATAAAGTAAAAAACTGGTCATGGGAAAGTTTTTGGTTGGTACAAGGGATTTTTGCATGGCTCGTGTTTCCTTTGTTGGGTGCTTTGTTGGCTGTGCCGGCCGAGAGTAGCCTGATGGATTTGTGGAGCTCCGGTGGTGCTGTACCTGCTATGGTATATGGAGTACTATGGGGAGTCGGAGGGCTAACGTTCGGACTCAGTATGCGCTATCTTGGCGTAGCTTTAGGACAAAGTATTGCTTTGGGTACCTGTGCCGGTTTCGGTACGCTCTTTCCTGCTATCTTTGCCGGAAAAGATTTGTTTCATGGCGATGGTTTGATGTTGCTTATCGGTGTGTGTATCACTTTAGCTGGCATTGCGATTATCGGTTATGCCGGAAGTTTGCGTTCCAAAAATATGACTGAGGAGGAGAAGAAAGCGGCTGTTAAAGATTTTGCATTGACAAAAGGATTACTGGTTGCTTTGTTGGCAGGTGTGATGAGTGCTTGTTTTGCTCTTGGGTTGGATGCCGGTACACCTATTAAGGAAGCAGCTCTTGCTAACGGAGTAGAGGCTTTGTATGCTGGTCTTCCGGTTATATTTTTAGTAACTTTGGGGGGATTTTTCACCAATGCAGTGTATTGTATACAACAGAATATTAAGAATAAGACCGGTAAGGAATATTTTTCTGTTAAGAGTGGGCAACTGGTTAATAATCTGCTGTTTTGTGCCCTTGCCGGGGTACTTTGGTATTCACAGTTCTTCGGCTTGGAAATGGGGAAAAGTTTCCTGACGGAAAGCCCTGTTCTATTGGCGTTTTCATGGAGTATTCTGATGTCGCTGAATGTTACTTTCAGTAATGTTTGGGGTATTCTTTTGAAAGAATGGAAAGGGGTAAGCAATTCGACAATCGGTGTTTTGATTCTCGGGTTAATTGTTCTTATTTCTTCCATTATAGTAGTGGCGATGGCACAAGCATAAATAATAAATTAGACAATTGGACGATTTCTGACCGTTTATAATTGAAAATACCGGTTAGTAGTTGTTCTTTGGTCTGTATATAAAAACAATCTTTAATTGAGCAGGTAGAAACTTTAAGGAGGAAAATATTTTAAGCAGGCTCTTATTTTAATCGTAAATAGAAAATCGTTAACGTACTTATGGCATAAAGATCAAATAATGGTCATGACCACAGGGAATAAATCGTAGATAAAAAGATGAAATCAATTTTGGAAAATCGTCCGGCTCTTACTAATGAAGTAGATAAGGCTGCCGAAGTAGCCGGATATCTTTGGCAAAAAGGCTGGGCCGAACGTAATGGTGGCAATATCGTTGTGAATATTACAGAGTTTGTAGATGATGAAATACGCAATTTGGCTCCTATTAGTGAAGTAAAATCTATCGGTACCGTATTACCTTATCTGAAAGGTTGTTATTTCTATTGCAAGGGAACTAATAAACGTATGCGTGATTTGGCGCGTTGGCCGATGGAACATGGTTCCATTATTCGTATTCTCGATGATTGTGCAAATTACGTTATCATTGCCGACCACCCGGTATTGCCTACTTCCGAGTTACCGTCGCATTTGTGTATGCACAATTATCTTATTAGTAAGGGCTCTACCTATAAAGCATCTTTGCACACACATCCCATTGAATTGATCGCTATGACGCATCACAAACCTTTTTTGGAAAAAGATGTATTGACTAATCTGCTTTGGAGTATGATACCCGAAACGAAGGCCTTTTGTCCGCGTGGTTTGGGGATTATTCCTTATGCATTGCCCAGTTCTGTAGCATTGGCGGAAGCCACCATTAAAGAACTCAATGATTATGATGTGGTTATGTGGGAAAAACATGGTGCTTGTGCTGTTGGTGAAGATATCATGGATGCTTTCGACCAGATTGATGTGTTGAGCAAATCTGCACAGATTTATATCAATGCGCGTAATATGGGTTTCATTCCGGATGGTATGTCTCAAGAACAAATGCATGAAATGACAGTCGCTTTTGATCTGCCTAAATAATCATAAAAAGAATCTATTAATCCATGAAACGAATCTTTATATCTTGTGCTCTTTTCTTGTGTACTATTTCTCTTTCCGCTCAGACTAAAATGACGGCAAAAGAGGCTGCGTTGAAAATTGCCGATCGAATATTAGATAGTACTACATACGAATTCAAGAACACCAAGACGGGAGAAGTTTATAAATCGGTGAAAAAACTTCCTCTGTCAATGGATGTAAAAGTGGCTTGTAAGTATAACAACTGGCATTACACAAATGGGGTAACCAACATTGCATTGATGGAATTGGCTGATAAGGTAGGTGATAAGAAGTATGACAAGTATGTCCTGAAGAACATGAACTTCGTGTTTAATGAAGGTAACCTTGATTTCTTTCGTCGCCAATACGATCAGGCATTTAAGGATGGTGGCTGGAATGCGGTTCGTAAACTTAGCTGGCATATGATTTTTCGTGGTAAGCGTCTGGATGACAATGGACCGATGGGGGCCAGTTTGATAGAACTACAGATGCGGCATCCTAATGAAGCATTTTTGAGCTATGTAAATGAAACTGCCGACCATTTGAATTATGCCGAGCCCCGTCTTGTGGATGGAACGATTGCCCGGCTTTGGCCACATGTCAATACAATTTGGGCGGATGATGCTTTTATGGCTATCTCTTTCCTTGCTCGTATGGGGAAGATGACCGGTGATGAGAAATATTTTAATGATGCCGCCAATCAGGTATTGAATTATACCCGTTACTTGTGGTGTCCGGAAAAGAATATCTATTATCATTGCTATCACACCGATACAAAAGAACATGGGGTGGCTCACTGGAGTCGTGCGAACGGTTGGGTGTTTATGGCACAAGCCGATTTATTAAGTGTAATGCCTGAGGATCATCCGATGCGTGATGCGGTGATTGAAAATTTTCGTCGTCAGGCGAGTGGAGTAGCCCGATATCAGGGAAAAAATGGCTTGTGGCATCAACTGTTGGATAAAGAAGATTCTTATGAGGAAATTACCGGAACAGCCATGTTTGTTTTCGGTATTGCTCGTGGAGTTAAAGAAGGTTGGTTGCATCCTGATTTTATTTATGTAGCGGAACAAGGTTTGAAGGGTATGATGAAGAAGATTACCGATAATGGTGATGTTACTGCTATTTGTGTTGGTACCGGTATTATGCCTTCTGTGGCTTATTATTATAATCGTCCTACTCAAGAAAATGACCCGATGGGAGAAGGCCCTGTCCTCCGTGCATTAATAGAGATGATAGATGCGCCTAAGTATACGGAAATAAAAGCTGAAGAGCAATACGATAAGATTGTGTTGAAGAAATGATGGAATAGGAGAAACTTTACTGTTTTTTCGTTAATTTTATTTTGGATAAAGATGGGTGGTTGGAAAAATATTTCCGATTGCCCATTTTGAGTTTTAAAGATATTTTATGCGGTTGTAAAATGGAGTTAGTTATCGCATAGGTTTTTCTTATTTGTTTTTTGGGGAAAGTATTTCTCTGTTTGTCTGTTGTTTTAGTAATATGATATTGAATGATAATGGTGTTTGTTTTTTGGGGTGTAAAAATATTTTAGCCCATCGGCTTTGCTATGCGGAATTTTTTTATAAATTGCCTCCGTTTATTACTATATTATATGTTCTCATCATCTATTTGGGCCGGGAATTTGATTGATATTGATTGCAAGGTCCAATCGGTTTATGGATACAGAGCGGATGGAACACCCGGACGTGTTGTTGTGATAAATTTGAAGGGTGAGTGTCTGAAAGGTAACTGTCTGGTTGATGTTGCTGCAAAAGGTTACAGGGAAAAGAGTAATTTTGTATTGGATGCGAAAGATTCTACTCGTATCGAACTTTTATTACCTTCAGAACTTCCTGTGGGGAAAAAAGCGGAAGTTGCTTTTACATTTACTTATGCGGGTGAAAAGTACAAGAGAAAATTAACCATTGATCCTATGTGATATTGGTTATACGAATACGCATAAAAATGCAGAACGGCTTCATAAAAATAACATAATAGAAGGGATCAAGTTGGCAGAAAAAACAAAGGATTTTCTATCGGGAGCACGGTTTGTGTGGAATCCGGAAGTTAGTTGGCCACTTGAACGTTTATGGGAATCTAATCCGGAAAAGAGGGAAGGTCTTATTGATGCAATTAAAAAAGGACAACTAAGTATAGATGCCAGTTATCTGAATTTAAATACAAGTATTTGCTCAGATGAAGAATTGTTCAGAAGGGTTGGACGACCGGACGACCTTGGTTTGGACAGCGTGATCCGGAGAAGGTACCTTTGACTATTAAGACAGGAAATGCCAATGTTGATTTTACGAATAAGTTGGTTGAACTTGAAAATAGTGACTATCCTTATGACTTTACTGTACTTTCCTGGACTTTGTGGGATAATAGTCCACTGGATGCTGATGTGCCTTTTGTTGTAAAAGCTTGGAATGAAAAATATGCTTATCCTAAAGTAATTATTAGTGGTGGGCATGAAATTATGTCGATGATAGAAGAAAAATATGGGAAACAATTACCGGTAGTGACCGGAGATTATACGGAGTATTGGACAGACGGCATCAGGACGGCTGCCGGACTAACATCAAAGAATAGGACAGCAAAAGAACGA
Source organism: Bacteroides sp. CAG:189 (assembly GCF_000432295.1). Lineage (NCBI taxonomy): Bacteria > Pseudomonadati > Bacteroidota > Bacteroidia > Bacteroidales > Bacteroidaceae > Bacteroides > Bacteroides sp. CAG:189. The sequence continues at coordinate 32,100 of NZ_HF991021.1, read as the reverse complement.
CTGGTGCAAGCAGAAACTGTTTGGTCGTTGTTGGCGGATGGCAAGAAGGCTTCTCGATTTGACGAAGGTTGGAGATATATACTTTTAGGTTCTGAACATACATGGTGTTTTGAGAATCCTACTGAACCCTATTTTCAAGATGCGATCTGGAAAGTCAAACAATCCTATTTTCACGAAGCCGAGAACAGGTCTCAGGATATGATGGCAGAGTCATTGGCCCCCATTACTGATAAATCGGATGGTGCATTGGGGCCTAAAGAGGGTCTTTCTAATGGCGGCATTGCAGTTATTAATACGCATACTTGGATGCATGATGGAATTATCGCTTTGTCGAAGGCAGAGAACCTGAAAGGAAATAAAGTGTTGGATTCCAATGGTGAAGAGGTACTTTCCCAACGCTTGTCGACAGGTGAGTTGCTATTTCTTGCAACAGGTGTTCCGGCTCTAAGTTCTTGTCATTACCGGGTGGTTGAAGGTGATTGTTTACTTACAGGAGATTGCAAAGTAGATAGTGGGAGTTTAGAGAATGAATTTTTAAAGCTTCACATTGATTCAAAGACAGGTAAAATTGGTTTCGTTGATAAAAAAACGGTTATGATTATGTGGGCAATGATGGAGCTGATACTTTCACTTGGCTTCCTGCGAATGAAAACCAACCCTTGGCAGATATGGTAACAAATATTTCAGTAATAGAAAAAGGACCGTTAGCCGTAGAATTACGTGTGGTCTCCAAGGCTAAAGGATGCCGTAACATCTCTCGTTCTGTTCGATTATTGGCTAACCAGCCATGGGCAGAGATAACAAATGTAGTGGATAAACTACCTTTGACCGAAAAAGACGGTATACATTTTGGTTTTAACTTTAATATTCCCGGTTCTAAAACCCGTGTCGACATTCCTTGGGGAATTATGGAAGTGGAAAAAGATCAATGAGTACAAGGAAACAGAAATTGGCTTGTGCTACAACGATGGTTGGATATTTCCAATGAAACACACGGTGTTACTTGGTGTGCTTTGGATGCCCCTCTGTTTGAATATGGTGACAGGCATGCCAATATTTCGATGGGGTGGGGTGGACAAGGTAATTGGGTAACTAAGTTGGAACCCAGTTCTACGATCTATTCGTGGGTGACGAACAACCATTGGCATACGAATTTTCCATTAACTCAAGATGGTCCTGTAACGTTTAGATATCGTATTTTACCTCATGAAGAATATGATGTAGCAAAAGCAAACCGTTTTGGCTTAGAACAATCTCAACCTTTAGTTTATGTAACAGCGGATAAAGATCCATGTGTGCAACCTCTGCTTGCAATTGATAATCCGAAGGTTTATCCGACAATACTTAAATCTTTGGACAAAGATCGTGTATTGATTGTTCGTCTTCGTTCTTTATCTGACGGAGAAGAAAATGTGAAATTATTATTTCCACATAAGAATTCTAAGAGAATCTCTCTTTGTAGACCGGGAGAGGTTAATAGTGAAAAGATTGATGAAGAGTTGGTAATGAAACCTTATGGACAGGTTACGTTGAAATTGGAGTTTAAAAAAATAAAGGAGGGGAGAAATTTTGAATGTTGAGTTAATTTGGGTTTCAACGTATATTGGGCAATTGAGTATTAGGGTGATGCTGTTTTACAATATCTTTCTTGATTCTTTGAAACTGTGAATTGTTAACGCGAGGTTTATGTGTTAGGGTTAGTTTGTTAGAATCTGAAGAAGGAATAATTGAATGTATATTTCTCAGTTAGAAAACCGGGATATTTGAGGTCATTTTTATTATATTTCTTTGAATTCCTATGTTTGGTTTACGTTTTAAAATGAGTTTATACACTTTGCTATGATAGAAAGATAAAAGATTTGTATGCCCCTCCTTTCCTTTAATATGAAATCATAAAAATCAATTTTTGTATCAATTCAGCCAAAATTTATATGGCCCCGTGTTCGATAACTGCGTATTTTTGCATCATAATCAATTTAACTAATAAATAACTGTTGTTAAACTAATAATTTAAAAACTATGAGAAAGAATACTTTTCTTAGTGTAGCGCTTTTAGCAGCGTCTGTGTCTGTAGTTAATGCCCAAGAAGCCCCGAAGGAGTTGTTCTGGCAGAATAGTAGTAATACTGGAATTTGGAGTATAATGGACTCTGAATGGGGAGAAGATTTAGGTGGGTTTTACTTGCCTACAGGTTGGCAAGAAGGCTGTATGGCAGTTTTCAATGGTGGTGGTGCGTTTGCTGATGCTGATGGTAATGCTAAAACGGTAGAATCAATCAAAGTGAGCGGTGAAATGCAAGTAGGCGGTATTAAATTTGATAGTGATAAGAATTATTCCATTTCATATAGTTCAGATAAAGCTACGGATAAAATAGTAGGAGACGGAACTTTGATAAAGGAAGGTACAGGTACGTTAACATTAAATGTTCTCAATCAACTGAAAGGTGGTACAATTGTAAGGGGTGGTCAAGTAAATTCTGATAAAAAAGATTCTCCCAATGTTTTTGGAGATACAATTGTGCTCGATAACGGGTCTATTGGTGTAGCTATGAGTGAAATCTCTACTCCTGCATGCCAATTTACTGTTCCTGTTGGTATCCCTGAAGGAAAAGTGGGCTCTATTTGGGCAGGTCGCTATCTTCAGTTCACTAATAAATTTTATGGAAAAGGAACATTAGTTATTTATGCCGGTGGTGAACGTACATATATTACTGATGACAAGGCCGGTAAGAAAGACATGACTTGTTGGGATGATTTTGAAGGGGATCTTGTAGTTGCTGCTAATAAGACTGTTGAGTATGCAGAAGGTAAAGCTCCGGCTTTTTTCGGATTACAATTCAATACTACAAAAACATTTACTGGAGTAGCAGATATGGAAGGGATAGACTCTACTTTGGTTAATACAAAAGTAACGTTGAAAGAAGATGCCGGTTTAACAGGGGTTAGTGGTACGCGTTGTTTTGCTATAGGTGAGTTAAATGCAGAAGAGGGTGGTTTCCTCTCTGGTTATGGTTCCGGAAGTTCTAATCCGGTAATTTGGTGGTCAATAGGTAATTCAAATACAGATGTAACAAATCTTCCTCTCTGGTTGAGAGATAATACGAAAGCAAATAAAAATGCATTTGGAGTAATAAAAGAAGGTACAGGTACTTATATTTTCACAGGTACTAAAAACTCTGATACGGGTAAGGTATTCTTGGGCTTACATGTAAAAAAAGGTCGTGCTTATATCAATACTCCGGTTGATGATCCGACAATTACTGCATTGTGTAGAAGTGAAAAAACTGCAATGGCTATTTATGAAGGTGCTATTGGCGGTGGTAATGGACGTATAACAAGTGAAGTTATCGTAGATGGTGGAACATTGGAAGTTGGTTGTCAAGGTATCGGTCAATTAATTTTGGATGATATTGAGGGACAGAGCTTAAAATCACCGTTAACTGTAAAAAATGGTGGTACGGTGGAATTTGAACTTGCAAATGCTACAAGTTATGATAAGTTGACTTCTAATAATACTGCTACGTTTAATGGCAATAAGATTATTGTAAAGGCTGCTGAAACATTTGACATTAAAGATGGTGACTCTTTTACTATTTTGGATGCTGCTATTAAGCCGGAAGGTGATACTTATGAGGTTGAGTTCCAAGGGTTCCCTGTTAGTTTGACATTGGCTGCTACAGAGGAGAGTTATCAATCAGGAACTAAAACCGAGGGTGAAGGAGAAACTGCTACAGAAGTTCCGGTGATGGGATATAAGATAGTAATTACAGCTAAAGGTAGTGGCTCCGGTACGGGTCTTGAAGATTTTAATGTTGCTGATGAATTGGCTGTCTATGCACAGAATGGAAGCATTGTAGTAAAAGGTGCTGGTGTAGAAAATGTGATAGTAATGAATACTCAGGGACAGGTAGTGGCTAACACTAATGCTTCGATAATTCCAATGAATACAGTACAGGGTATGTATATTGTAAAAGTAAAAACAATAGCTGGTATTGTAACGAAGAAAGTGATTTTGTAAGACAACTAATAAAAAAGGAGAGGCGGTATCTATTCAGTCCGCCTTTCTTTTGATTCGTATATTTGTTTTCCTTTTTAATTCTTATATTACGTACTGATGAGAAACTACATCTTCTTCTCTTTCCTGCGTATCACAAAATTATGATTAAATTTATGTATAAGAGATTTGTTACCGCATTGCTCTTTCCGCTTTGTATGGGAGGAGGATTGTATGCACAACAGTTGGCTTTTCCTGGCGCTGAAGGTTATGGACGTTTTGCAAAAGGTGCAAGAGCCAGTGAATCTCCGGAAATTTACCATGTGACTAATCTGAATGATTCCGGAGAAGGTTCCTTACGTGATGCAATCAGTAAGCCCAACCGTGTTATTATATTTGATGTTTCGGGAATTATTAATATTAAATCCCGCCTTGTGTTTTCTAAAAATCTAACGATTGCCGGACAAACAGCACCGGGTGATGGTATTACGATATATGGAAACGGGGTCTCTTTTTCTGCGTCTGATAATATCATTGTTCGTCATTTACGTATGCGTATGGGATTGAAAGGTGATTCCGGAAAAGATGCAGCAGGTATTGCTAATGGTAGTAATATGATATTTGATCATATTTCGGCAGCATGGGGATTGGATGAGAATTTCTCTATAAACTGGGACGACAAAGGGTATGAACCTTATAATATAACGATTCAAAACTCTATAATCGGCCAAGGAATTATGCCACATGCTTGCGGTGGATTGATACAGTCTAATGGTGGAATCAGTTTGTATAGAAATCTATATATTGACAATAAAACTCGCAATCCGAAGGTAAAGGGATTAAACCAGTTTGTTAATAATGTAGTGTATAACTGGGGTGATGGAGGATGTTATATCCTGGGTGATACAGATGCTTCTTCTTGGGGAGTAATTACTAATAATTATTTTATAAAAGGTCCGGTAGCCGGAACAAAAGCTTTTGTAAGGGCTAAACCTGCTTTTCAAGTTTATCAGAAAGGCAATATGATTGATTATAATGTTGACGGAGTCTTAAATGGTTATGAGGCAACGGAGGAGGATTTTCTCAGAGATGGGAGTGATCCTACGAGTTTGAATGTTACTTTCGTAAAATCTCCTGAAGATTTTGATTTTTCTAATTATTCCAGACGAAAGCTGGAAGGAGATCAGAAAATAGTGGTGTCGACTGATGCGGAGAAGCATCCGGTTATTATGGGAGAAACTACTGCCGTAGAAGCTTATAATTGGATTGTGGAAAATGCAGGAGCTTCTTTGCCGACACGCGACGAAGTAGATGGCTATATGGTCGATGAACTACTTTCTTTAGGAACTAAAGGAGCTTTGTTAAATTCGGAATCGGAAGTTGGATTGACAAATGGTGTAGGGAATATTTTTGCAGGAAACCGTCCTCTGGATACTGATAATGATGGAATACCTGATGCTTGGGAAGAAGCTAACGGGTTGGATAAAAATGATCCTACTGATGCGGTAAAAATGGCCGCTAATGGATATTTGAATATTGAAAATTACATAAATAGTATTGATGGTCCGGTAATGGATTATGTAAAATATCCTACAAATGTACAATTATCCAGTTTAGGAACTGATAATGTTTCTATTAAATGGCAGAATAACGCATCGGAATCAACTGCTCTTATCTTGGAATATTCTGCAGATAATAAAACCTTTACTCCGGTTGTGCTGAATACAGATGTAACTACTTATAAATTAGAATCACTAACTCCTAATACGACTTATTATATTCGTCTCAAAACTGTTAATGGAGAATTAGAGTCATTATACTCTTCCGTATTGGAAGTAACTACACGTGGAGTTCCTATTCCGCCGGTCGCTTCTATCAATCCTGTTCCGGAAAATGCTTCTACCATTTCAGATTACAGTACGGTACGTCTTTCGTGGGAAAATAAAACGGGAGTATGGGCTGGTACGGTATCTTATTCTGTTTATCTTGGAAAATCGGCTACTACAATGGAGAAGGTGGTAGACGCTACTACCCAGATGGTAGCGACTGTAAATGTAGAGCCTGCGACTACCTATTATTGGCGCATTGATGCCAAAAATGCATTAGGAGCGAATGAAGGAGATGTATGGAGTTTTACTACGGGTACAAAACCTAAACGTGGAAAGGTAGCTTATTATTCGTTTGATGAAACGGAAGGTGCCTCTTTGAATAACGAATTCGGAACAGCAGCAGTTGCCAAGAACTTTACTCCGGAATGGGTGACAGGTGTTCGGAATAATGCTGTGAACTTTAATACTGTGAATGCATCGTTTGTGCAAGAGCATTATGATGCATTGGAGTTAGGAAACGAATCTTTTAGTATTGAATGCTGGTTTAAGTCGGCAGGTGGTTCTGTCGATTGGTATTTGTTACACAAAGGTAGTCATGCGGATAATAGTTATGAAGGTGCAACAGGCAGATGGTTCGGTATACAGTATCAAAAGAATTCAAAAAATGACCGTTTGACTTGGGCTATCGATGATAATGTAACTAAGACGGATGTAAATGTAACTGGGGCTACAGCTAAATTCTTCAATGACGAATGGGTACATCTGGTTTGTGTACGCGATGTTGATGCCAAGGAGTTGAGAATGTATGCAAATGGTTCCTTAGTTGCATCCGGCGCAGATAAAACCGGTAATATCGGTACGGTAGAAAGAATGGCGATTGGAAACTGTAATACAGCTTACGAAAATGGTTTCCAAGGATTGATGGATGAGCTTTCTATCTATAATGAAGTATTGACTGCAGAGGAAATTGCAGATCACTATAACACGGGTACGGGCATACACTCTAATAGAATGGATACTCCTGCAGCGGGATTGGCTTATCCGATGCCGTTTGCTGACGAGTTTTATATTCCTGTGATTAATGTAGAAGATATGCCTGCTCAAATAACGATAATGAATGCTTCCGGGCAGGTTGTTCACCAAGTAGAGGTAATGGTTCAGGGCGGAATGGCTCACGTGAAGGATGTGGGTAAACTCCCGGCTGGATACTATATCTACATGTTGCAACTGGATGGTAAGACATGGGTTGGTAAAATTGTGAAATAAATAAATAGCGATAAGATGAAGAAATATTTTCTAATGGGTCTTTTCTTTTTCTCTCTGGTCTCTTGCCAGAGAGAAATCGATAAGTATTATGAGATTCCGGATTGGTTGAAAGGAAATGCTTATGAAGTGATGGAAGATAGAGGTAATTTCTCTATTTTCATGAAAGCGGTGGATCGGAGTAGTTATGCAAGCCTGGTAAAAGGGAAAGGTATTGTTACCGTAATGGCGCCTACCGATGATGCTTTTAGTGCTTATTTGACTAAACATAATTATGGTTCAGTAGAGGATATTTCTCAAACAGAACTGGATAAGTTGATAGGGTATCATTTGATTTACTATTCATATACGAAACAAAACTTTATGTTTTATAATCCGAATGGGATAGATGCCGAATTGGAAAATCCGGGGACTTATTTTAAGTTTAGAACTAAAAGTCGCGATGCTATCTCTACAGTGAAGGATTATGCGAACGGCGGTGTTATTCGTAAGATTATGCATAAGGATCGCTTTATTCCTGTCATTTCAAATTATTCATTGTCCGGTTGGAGTAGCTCGCCTAAAGATGAGTATGAGAAAATGTTCCCGGGATCGACTTATGGCGGTGGAACGAATAATTTTAATATTTCTAATGCCGGCATTGTCGGTGATGAAATAGTAACGGATAACGGTTATTTATATGTAGTCGATCAGGTACTTGAACCTCTTGAAACTTTGTATACGGAAATGAGCCACGAAGGTTCGGAATACACCAAGTTCGCTGCTATGTATGATCGCTTTGTGAAATATGAATACGATGAAGATGCTACAGCTGATTATGGTAATGGTGATTCTTTATTTGTACATTCTCATTATTCTTTACCTTCCATAGCATGTGAATGGACGAATTTGTCAGAATATTCTATTCCTGATTATGCTCAGCTAAATTATTTGTCTTCTATTTCTTTTACAGTGTTGGCCCCTGATAATGCAGCAATTGATGAATTCTATCGAAAATATTGGGCAAATTCTTTTTCTTCATTGGAGGAGGTTAATTATGTTCCTTTATATTATTTTATGAGTGCGCATGCCGGAGAGTATAGGGGTAAAATGATGACATCGACTGCTCTGTCTGCGATTATTAATATGAATGATCTTTACGACGGTGTCACAATAGCAGAACCTGACTATGTGAAAGTTTGTACAAATGGTATTTTGGGGGGAATGAAGGGCAATGTGATCACTCCTGAGCCTTTTGAATCTCCGATGGCTCCGGCTCTTTGTAATAAGGATTATAATATTTTTGCTTTAATAGCTCATAGGGGTGGTCTTATAAGTAAGATCCAATCGATAAACGAGACTCAATTTAATATATTTTTTCCGAGTGACGACATGTTGAAAAGAACCGAGTATAATGGTGACTTCATCCAATACTTGAAAGGAAATCCTTATATAATTAATGATGAACAAATACAAGTTGCTAATGCTGAAGACGGGACATTGGGTAATCTGAATACTACTCAGGCACAGGAAATAGCAGGTGCACATGTAATGGATAATGTGCTTTCTACTCGTAATGGTGGTACAGAGATAATTTATGGCTCTTATAATGATTTCGAATATCTGTATAGAGTTAATGATGAAATCTATTCTTCGGCTACATGGAATTCAAAAGCATTAGGTAATGAAGTATCTGTACCCACTGCGAAGCTGATAAAAGATTACGGAGAATTCGGGGCATCCTATGCTTTGGAAGGAGATAATACGACGGTTGCCTTATTGCCGGAACAGGCGAACTTTAAAGATCGTGTCATGCAAGACAAAAACATGAATGATTATAAAGGGATCAATGTGTATTTGAATGCATCAAACGTTGGAAAAGGAGATAATGCGTTTAGTTTTATACAAGGTAACCGCTTTATCATTTTTATCCCAACCAATGAAGCAGTAATGGCAGATATGACTACCGGTCCCAAACGATTTCCTGTAACTGGCTCTATGGATCAAAGAAATATGTATGTGACCAGCCTTTTTATTGATGTTTCTTCCAGTGGATTAGTAGATTATCCTTTCCCTGTTACAGGTAAGCGGACAGAAAAAGTACTTACGACATTTGGAACCAAAACTGTAAATGGGAAGAAAGAAAGCATTACAGTTACACTAATCAATGAAGCAGATGGCAGTATGAAGTTGAGGGATGCGAAAGGCAATGAAGTGAATGTAACTTCCTATTTCCCTTATATCTATGCTGACGGTGCAGCTTACGTGATAGATGGTGTATTGGATTTATTGAATTAATATAGAATAGAGAAAAATGAAAAGGAATCGAAATATAATCTTGACATTGCTACTGTTGGCTTGCGTACAATCGATATGGGCGCAACAAGTGTTGACGGGTACAGTAATGGATAAAGTTTTTAATGAACCGTTGATGGGGGCCAATGTATATGTCACGAATGCTTCGAACCGTTCTTTGGGTGGTTGCATCGTCGATATCAATGGTAAATACAGATTGTCTATCCCTGATCAGAAAGGGTTGTCTATTGTATTCTCTTTTATAGGATATAAAACACAAACGATTAAATATACCGGGCAAAAAGAGCTTAATGTAACTTTGGATGAAGAAGGTATGTCTTTGGATGCTGTAGAAATTACAGCAAAGAAGATAGAACGAAATTCAATGGGACAGTCTGCCCGTGAAATGATATCGGCTACGCAAAAACTAAGTTTGGGTAGTTTGGATACGGCTCCGGTAACTTCTGTAACCGAAGCTTTACAAGGAGCAATGGCGAATGTGGATATTTTGACTGGTGCTGATCCGGGTTCCGGTAGTTCAATCCGTATTCGCGGTACTTCTTCATTGAATGCTTCCAGTCAACCTTTGTTTGTGGTAGATGGTGTACCTTTGCCTGTAGATGTAGACGATGATTTTAGTTTTGCTTCGGCCAACTCCGAAGATTACGGTTCGTTACTGAATATATCTCCGGCAGATATAGAGTCTATTGAGGTGTTGAAAGATGCTGCTGCAACTGCGGTATGGGGGTCTAAAGGTGCTAATGGTGTTTTACTGATTAAAACGAAGAGAGGTAGTAAAGGACGTTTGCAGTTTAACTTCAATACAAAATATGAATTTAGCAAGGAGCGTACCGGAGTGAAGATGCTGAATGCAAATCAGTACATTTCGATGATTCAGGATGCTATTTATAATACAGTATCCGATTTAGGAGCTCAGTCTTCTAAGTCACAAGAGTATCTGAAACTTTTATACAATACAAAAGAAATTGGTTTTGATCCTGCATGGCAATATTTTAATGAATACAATCAAGATGTTAACTGGTTGGATGAAATAACTCAAAACGGTTATACTACAGATAATACTTTTTCTGTATCCGGTGGTGGTGATAAAGCAAATTATCGTCTTTCATTGGGATATTTAAATCAGGAAGGTACGACAATCGGTACTGCTTTCGAGCGTTTTAGTACGTCATTCAATACGGATTACCGTTTTTCTGACAAGTTGGATATTTCTTTGCAATATAGCTTCTCACGCGGAGTGACAGATGCAGCTTATACAGATGACACCGATCAATTGAAAAAAGCATCTGTACGTGGACATGCTTTGACGAAAATGCCCAATATGAGTCCTTATGTGATTGGTGCAGACGGACAGCGTACCGGTGAATATTTCACTCCTTATGAATCATTCGGTATGACTTTTGCTAATGATAAAGTATATAATCCGGTAGCGATGGTTAATGAGGCCACTAATCGTACAATTGCAACAAACAGTCGTATGACTTTCGTTTTGCATGCAAAATTATTTAAAGATCTGGATTATTTTGGGACGGTAGGTTTCAATGGACAGTTTTCGAAAATTAATCGTTTCTTACCTCAAAGTGTAACGGGAGTTGCGTTTGAGCACAGTTCTTCTGCACTGAATTATGATATCGGTAAAGATGTTTTATACTTAACTACTGAAAACCGTTTAGTGTATAATAAGACAGTAAGCGATGATCATAAATTCTTGGTGAGTGCTATTTTCCAGACAGGAGATAAAACGACCAGTACTTATAGTAGTAAGGCTGCCAATACAGCTTCTTCGGGGATAACATCGCCCATTGCAGGTAGTACTATCTTGAAAGGTGGTTCCGGACGTACGGTAAATCGCGATATGGGAGGTACGCTGAATGCACAATATATTCTGCAAGGGAAGTATATGTTTAACGGTGGTTATCGTATGGAAGCCAGTTCTGCTATGGATGCAAGTAGCCGTTGGAAAGGATTTCCGACATTCGGTGTAGCTTGGCATTTGGGTGAAGAAGAGTTTATCAAGCGTTTAGGATTTATTTCTTTAATCAAAATACGTTATAGTTGGGGACAGTCTGGTAATGCACCTTCCGGAACATCTCCGTATATCGGAACATTCGAAGCGGTGACTCCCGGTTATGGCGATATGAATGCTGTAAAACCTGCAAGTCCGGATTTAACTCATCTGAAGTATGAGACGATTACTTCTAACAATATCGGTGTGGACTTTGGCTTATTTTCTGATAAAGTGAACTTTACATTTGAATTATATAAGAAAGTCACGGATGATTTGTTGCAGAAAAAAATGAAAGTGCCCAGCTCAACAGGACTTTCCACTGTTGCTTGGTATAACTCCGGTAAGATTCAGAATAAAGGTTGGGAGTTTAATATTGACATTGCAGCTGTTAAAACGAAAGATTGGAGTTTTAATTTTGGATTTAATATATCACAAAATAAGAATGAAATTCTGGAACTACCCGAAAATAAAAATGATGAACTATATACATTCGGAAATAAAAACTATGCATACAGTGTAATGATGGGTGACCCGCTGGGTTCTTTCTATGGATATAGATATAAAGGTGTATACCAGAATGTAGAAGAAACCTATGCTGTAAATACCAGTGGACAGCGTATTTTGGATATTGATGGTAATCCGGTGGTAATGAAGAATGGTGACCAGAAAGTTTATCCGGGTGATGCACGATATGAAGATGTGAATGGTGACGGTGTGATCGATGAAAACGATATTGTGTATTTGGGTAATAGTAATCCGACGTTGACCGGCGGTCTTAATTTTACTCTTCGTTATAAAAAAGTCAGCTTAGTAGCTGCTTTCCATGGGCGTGCCGGGCAGAAGGTTATCAACCAGGCCCGTATGGATATGGAAAATATGCGTGGAAAGAATAATCAGAGTGTAGCTGTATTGAGACGTTGGAGAAGTGAGGGGGATGATACAGATATTCCAAGAGCTTTGTATGACAAAGGCTATAACTATTTAGGTTCAGACCGTTTTGTTGAAGACGCTTCTTTTTTACGTTTGAAGACTGTGACTTTGAAATACCAAATGCCGGCCAAATGGATGAAAGCGATAGGAGTGAATAAGTTGGAACTCTATGCAACCGGTTATGATATGTTTGTTTGGACAAAATATAAAGGACAGGACCCGGAGGTTAACTTAAAGGCTGCCAATGACGGTACAGTAGCGCAGGTGGCTATTGACTCAAATAATACACCAAAACCATTTAAGATTGCGTTCGGCTTAAATTTGAATTTCTAAATAGGGAAGAAGTGATGAAAAAGATTAAATATTATATTTTAGGACTTTTAGTTACATGTTCCGTTTCATCGTGCGAGGATTATCTGACGGTGCTTCCGGAAAACAATCAAAGTAGCTTTGAGTATTGGGAAACAAAAGAAGACGTGGAGGCGGTACTTGCTGCCGGGTATGTGAATCTTAGAAGTTGTGTCGAAACGTTTTTATTGTGGGGCGAAGCCCGTGGCAATGGTTTGGATTATCTGTCAACATCCGGTTCAGATTTGCAAAAAGCAGGTCGTAAACTCCGTGACTTCGATATTTTGCCTGATAACAAATTATGTGATTATAGTAAACCGTATGCTGCAATTGCAATGGCGAATGCCGTTATTAAATATGCATCGGACGTTGTAGAGAAAGACCCTTCTTTTGATAGGAATATGTGTCGCTCATTTATGGCGGAAGCTTTCTTCCAACGTTCATTGGCATACTTTTATTTGGTACGCACCTTTAAGGATACTCCGTTTGTTGTTGAACCTTATGTAGATGACAGTGCACCGTATGTGATGGGTAAGACCGATGGCACTACCATTCTGAAATCATGTATCAGTGATTTGGAAACGTACTTGCCTAATGCAAAAGAATTTTTTCCGGAAGTGGATAATGATGATCCGATTAATACCAAAGGACGTGCTACGCAGTGGGGTATTCATGCATTGCTGGCCGATATGTATTTGTGGATGGGTGATTATGATAATTGTATTTCACATTGTAATTCTGTCATTAGTTCCGGTAGAGTCGGTTTGATTAATAACGGATTTATGAACTTTTTCCCGGGCAATAGTAATGAAGGTATTTTTGAGATACAATACAGCAATCCGAAAAGCCAGACCAATAGTTTTCAAACTTGGTTTAAAAGTTCAAGTGACGGCTATTATAAAATAACAGAGTATGTGAACGGACTGTTCGATATGGAGTCCAATGATATTCGTGGATTAAATTACACTTATAATGCGGACGGATATATCTGGAAATATCTGGGTGTGGATAAAACGACTGCACGGGCAGCTTCCGAAAATGATCAGAATTATATCATCTATCGTTTGGCGGATGTGTTGTTGATGAAAGCGGAAGCACTTATCATGCAAGGACACAACGAAGATGCTGCCGATTTGATAGATCGTACTCGCGAACGTGCAGGTTTGGGAGAGACAACCCTAAGTGATGATCGTATGGTAATGCTGGAGACTTTATTAGTAGAACGTCAGAAAGAGTTTTTTGGTGAAGGTAAAAACTGGTTTGACTTATTGCGTATCGGATTAAGAAGTGAACAATTGAATGATACCCAATATAAGACGCTTTTTGTCGAACAAGCTTTAAAGGCAGTGGGTGCTTCTCGACAGTCGTTAGGACGTGCTACTTTAGCAAACTCGGGCTCTTGGTATTTACCTTATTCGGAGGATGAGTTGAGCAAAAATCCTTTATTGGAGCAGAGTGATTATTATCAGAGTATTAGTAACTAATATAATATAAAATAGCGATATGAAACGCATAATGATTTTATTTGCTGCAGTATTCTCGTTGATATGGGGGGGATGTTCCGATCCATTCGAGAACCAGGCCTTCCGAGAAACAGATAAGATGCCGGCAGCCAGTTATATGGAAGCTAACAGTTCGACTTATTCTTTGTGGGTCGATCTATTGAACTATACAGGACTGTTTAATACAGTCAATTTGAAAATGGATTATACTTGTTTTGTTCCCGACAATGACGCAATGAGCGCTTTTCTACAAAAGAAAGGAATTTCATCGGTTCAGGGATTGAACAAGGAAGAGGCTGCAAATTTGGTGCGCTATCATACTATCGCATCTCATCAGTATACCTCTTCAGACTTCTCTGACGGGATGTTTCCTGATTCTACAGCCAGTGGTGATTATCTAAGCTTGGATATGCGCGACGGTGGACTTGAAGCGATGTATATTAACAACGAAGCCCGGATTAAGAGATTAAATACGATGACGACCAACGCGGTAATCCATACGTTAGAGTCGGTGCTGACCCCTGTTACAGGTATGATTGTGGATAATTTGGGAGGAGAGTTTTCGTTTATGAAGAATTTGTTGGAAGTGACCGGATATAAGGATATGCTGTCAACTCTTTATGTGAATGACGTGAAAAGACGTTATACGCTTTTTGCTGTCCCCAATGCTGTATTTACCGAAGCTGGAATTGAATTAAATATTGCTTCGTTAGCTGCATATTTAGGAGAGACCGATACAAATTACGATGAGGAACAAAACCTTGTGTCCCGTTATGTCGCTTATCACATTGCTACTACGGCTTATTCATATGCTGACTTGAATGCGGATATTGATAACAATACCTCTAAAAATATCACAATGGCTGCTTCGAATTCATTGATGAGCTGTAATTTGGTGAATGATGCTTTTTATTTGAACTATGATAAAGGGACGCAGAAAGGGATTACTGTTACAGAGAAGAATATCAATTGTAAGAATGGTGTAATTCATGTAGTAGACGGGCTGTTGGAAGAAGTTGTTCCGAAAGCTACTACCGTGAAATGGGATTTGACGGACTATGAAGAGTTAGGAGCCATCTGTGAGAAGTTCCAGTTGGCCAATTTATCTGCGACTTACCTTTACAATTATTTGGGATTTGACTATCCTTCATGTTATGCATACTCCTCTTCCAATTTTGACTATTATCTGGCCAATAAGAATGAGGTAGCTTATAAATGTGTAAATCATGATTGCCTGCGCTTCCGTTTCTCCAAATATGGATGGATACAAATGCGTACTCCGATGATTATTGCAGGCAAATACACTGTTTCTTTAGCGCATTATAATGTCGCTGCCAAAGAGAAAGGTGGAAAATGGGCTGTTATCATTGATGGTGAATATGTGGGCGGACAGGTAACTACTACCGGTGAGTCTACCTCTAAAAGTTCCTATTCTACTGTAAAGGTCGGTGAAGTGGAATTCGCAGAATCTGTGACGCATACAGTACGTTTCCTTTCGGGAAGTACCGAAACGTCTTATTTGGATTGTTTAATCTTCGAACCTGTTAAAGAATAAAAGTTATGAATAAGTCAATCATATATTTATGTATGCTGTTTGCAATGGTATTCATTTCCTGCGGAGATAAATGGGATGAATATTATAATGGCAATGACGGATCCAAGGAAGAAGAATTGGATCAGACCCTTCAGGAGTTTTTTGCAGAACACAATGAGTATAATGCATTTTACAAAGAACTGGAGTTGTGCGGTCTTGATGAAGAGCTGACAAAAGATCAGCAATTAACCCTTTGGGTAGTAAATGACGATGCTATGGCGGCTTCGGGTATAGAAAAGGATGATACTTTACGTATGAAATACCACATGAATTATCTGCCTTTTCTGCAAAGTGATTTAAAGGACGGGCTTCGCATTCCTACTTTGAACAATATTTATCTGCAAATAACCAGACAAGGAGAAGAAGTGTACGTAAACCGTTCGAAGGTGGAGTCTTCCTACCGTTTGAAGAACGGCGTAGTGCATGTAATCAGTGAATTGATGAAATCAAAAATAAATATGTTTGATTACATTAAATCATTACCGGATGAATATTCTATGTTCCGTGATTCTATAATGAAAAATAATGAGATGCTTTTTGATAAAGCCAACTCAATTCCAACAGGAGTAGATATAACCGGTAATACGGTATACGATTCTGTGTTCTATGTTTATAATCCCTTGTTTGAGAAAGCACAGTTCAATTCAGAGTTTAAGCAGTTTACTTTATTTCTTCCGGATAATGAGGTGTTGAAAGATTGCTTTACAAAGTTGAACACACAGTATAAAGCAATGGGAAAAACGGTTACGGCAGTAGATTCGGCTAATGCTATGACTTGGATAAAAGAAGCGGCTTTCTACACCGGAGAATTGAAAACCTTCACTGATGCTGATATTTCTTCTGCTTTTGGAAGAATATGGCGGCCTGGAATTCAAGAGATTGATCAAAGTAGTATGGAAGAATTAAGTAATGGTATTTTGTATAAGATGACAGAGGTAAAGATTCCTACTAATTATATTTTGACTCGTATTAAATCGTTGGTACATTATTATGAATATCTGACTGAAGCGGAACAGCAACAGTATTATACTTTCATGAATACGACTAAGATTTCTATTTTTGAGGATTCTGCGACTCCGAAACCGGAGATTTTGTCGAACTATTACATTTTGGATTTGAATGGAGATGAAGAAGCTTCTGATTTCTGGGTGGAATTTCCTCCGTTGGAACGATATAGAGATAAAGATACGGATCCTTATCGGGCACGAATTATGCAAGTTCCTTGTGGTGAATACGATTTATATATGGGATTCCATAGTAGCGGTCACCCGTATGTCAATGTTTATTTTGACGGTGATACGGATGGAACGACTTCTTCACCGGATGCTAATATGCAATTAATAGGTTCTAATCTTTCTATCGTATCATCTACTCCGTGGAATTTTGACCGTGTAAATGAGACAACGGCCGACCTGTACGGTGATAAAATAGTGAAGTGGGACGGATTAGGTGGATTGGTCGGTACTGTGACTGTCAAAGGTGATGGTATGAGCTCTTTCCGAATTCGTGTAGAGTTCTATAAAGGTGATAGTAAAAAGTTACGCATTTATCACTGGGCATTGAAGCCTTCGGCTAATAATTATTAATCTTAAGCATTAGAGCAATGAATAAGTATAAAATTATATTGATAATATTCTTTTCCATCCTGAGCCTTTCAAATTTAATGGCACAGAAAGGTGGAATAAAAGTTTCGGGTAAAGTGGTTAGTTCCTATGCTAACCGGCCCTTGCCTGATGCAATAATTACCATATCGGGTGTGGACAAAACTGTGGAGTGTGACAGTCTTGGGCGTTTCTCTGTAGATGGCGTACCGGCAAAAGCCACAATTTCGGTATGGTGTCCCGGTTTCTATACCAAAGAAGAACCGGTTGCTAATCGTGAACAGGTACAGATTGTAATGATACCCGAAGACATGGAGGGGTATTCCGAGAAAGTGACGTTACCGTTTCGCGGAATGGTCGTTCAGAAGAATAAGTCGACAAACTTGAGTTCGGTAAGTAAGAATGGGTTGAACTTAAACTTGACAGACGTTGAGGAGGGGTTTAGAAACATTCCGGGGCTTCAATTGATATCAAAAAGCGGACAGAGCCAGGAAGGCAGTTTCTTTAGTATCCGTGGTGTGAATACGATGATTGCCAATTCTACTCCGTTGATCGTGGTTAATGGAGTACCTTATATGCCTGATATGAATGAATCGGGTATTATCGGTGGATACTCTAAGGATATTTTTAATATTCTGAATGTTCAGGATATAGAAAACATAACGGTTTTGAAAGGTGCCGATGCCGCCATGTATGGTTCTTTAGGTTCCAATGGAGTAATAATGATTGAAACGGATAAAGCAGCCGATTTGGATACTAAAGTAGAGTTTATAGGCCAATACGGATTATCCTGGAATACTTCTACATTGCCGGTATTGGGCGTAGACGATTATAAAAGCTTGATGGGAAATGTGGCTTTGACGAAATATGAAGATATGTCTGATGCGTTGAATGCTTTTCCGTATTTGAAAGATGATCCTGAATTTTATTACAAGTATCTGTATAATAACAATACCGATTGGCAGGATTTGATTTATCGGAATGCTTTTGTTACGGATAATGTATTGAAAATTAAGGGTGGTGATGCTATTGCTAAATATGATTTTTCTATTGGAGTAAAAAATAAACAAGGAACAGTGGAAGAGACGAATTCGTCGAAATATTATGCCCGTATGAATGCGGATGTGACATTGAGTAAAAACGTTTCTTTGTTCTCGACCATTTCGTTTGCTTATACTAATAATCGGGTGGCCGAGCAGGGAATGGTGCTTGAAACCAATCCTCTTCTGACTGCTTTACGCAAAGGTCCGTTATTTTCGCCTTATAACAAAGATGACAAGAATAACCTTTTGCCCGATTTTGCATCCATTCGTGACGAAGACGGAGCATTGATTGTGAACAATAGTGTAAGTAATCCGTTGGCAGTCGTTAACGATGTCGAAATGAAAGAGCACGCTTATGATGTGCTTCTTGATGCCGGGTTGCAATACCGCATCAATGAGAATTGGAAACTGAAAGCCACCTTCGGATTAAATTATAATTTGAAACAGGAAGATGCATTTGTTCCCGGGATGAGTTCTATGACAATCATGCCTTTGGATAATCAGTTAGCCAAAAACACAGTACGTTCGGCAGAAGGAACGACATTGAACACATATTATGCTTTGAATTTATCTTATCTTAAAAAGATTGCCCATATACATACAATTGCCGCCTCTTTGGGTGGACAAATTGCAATGAATAGCATTGATTATAACGCAGGAAGTGGATACAACACCGCAAATGACTATTATAAGACACTGAACAATGTGCAATCTATCGGACGTAACTATTTTGGATATATAAATAAATGGAATTGGATGAATTATAATGCTTCTGTGAAGTATAATTATAATAATCAATTCTTTGCTGGCGCCAATCTGGCAGCAGACGGTTCATCTGCAGTGGGGGCTGACGCGGCTCGTATTTATCTTTACCCGGCTGTCAATGCAGCTTGGAACATCCGCAATACATTGTTTAAGAATGTTACTTTCTTGAACGATGTGAATTTACGTACGGAATATGTGATGACCGGTAATAGCCGCTTTGCATCTTCTATCGGCGAATATTACTATTTGAACAGAGTATTTAAAGGGCTTTCCGGATTGGTACGCGCAGGGATACCCAGTGTGAAAATTACCCCTGAAAGAACAAATACCTGGAATTTAGGCTTGGATGTGGCTATGTTTAATAACCGTTTGACGTTCTCTTTGGATTATTTCGACAGCAGAAGCAAAGACCTGATTATGCCTGTAACGATTTCTTCGGTATATGGAACGGATTGCATGTACCGTAATTTAGGCGAAGTTTCTAATAAAGGTATCGAATTTGGTGCACAGCTTGCTTTGATTCAGAATCGCGATTTCAAATGGTATGTAGGTGGTACGATTTCTACCAATAAGAATGAAGTGAAGAGTTTGGGCGGAGAGAATTCGATGATTCTTTCCATGAGTGATGGCTCTGCCGTTATTTCTGAAGTGGGACAACCGTTGTACTCTTTCTATGGCTATCAGACGGATGGTGTGTTTGCAACGGATGACGCTGTTGTTGCTGCCGGAAAAGACGGACAGGCATTGACTAATGCTATCGGGGTTGCTTTTGCCGCCGGTGATATGCGTTTTGTCGATCAGAACGGTGATGGTAAGATAGATAAGGAGGATCGCGTGAATTTGGGTAACGCCCTTCCAGACTTTTATGGAACTTTCTATACTAATTTCCAATACAAGGGGCTGGCAGTATCAGCCGTATTTGGTTATAGCAAAGGAAATAAAATGTATAATGCCGTAAGACGTACCATGGAATCCATGTCTGATTTTTCCAATCAGTTGACTTCCGTAACGCGGCGGTGGATGTATGAAGGCCAGATAACGGATATTCCTCGTGCCGTATACGGTGACCCGATGGAAAACAGTCGCTTTTCTGATCGCTGGATAGAGGATGCTTCTTATTTGAAACTGAAAGAGTTGATGGTAAGCTATAAGTTTAATCTGTTTGCCGGGACTACCGTGTTTGTTGCTGCCGAGAACTTATTTACTGCTACCAAATATCTGGGTATGGATCCGGAAACAATGTACTCTTATGATAGCTCTATGCGTGGCTTTGATTACGGTAAGATAGCTTCTCCACGCACTGTGAAGTTAGGTTTTAAAGTTCAATTCTAATATTAAAGGTGAAGATTATGAAAAAGAAAATATATTTCCTGGCTTTGTTATTTCCCCTGTTGTCCGGGTGCGATGATTTCTTTGCACCTAATACGGATGATACATTGCTGGAAAAAGATTATATCGGTACTTCTTATGAGTTGTATACCGGATATATGGGGTTGGCTGCCTGTGTGCAGGATGTAGTAGATCAGGCAATGTTCTTGGAAGGCCTTCGTGGAGACCTGTTGGAACCTACTACTAATGCTCCGGTAGAAATGTGGGACGTTTATAATTACAAGGATTTGCAACAGCCGTTCTCTGATAATGCATTGGCTGATCCTAAAGGGTTTTATGCCGTGATATTGAATAGTAATGACTATCTGGAGCATGTATTTGAATATAAAGAGAAGTATCCTACTGTATTGTCGACAAGTGATTATAATGGTATTATAGGTGGAGCATTGAGATACAAAGCTTGGGCATATCTGATGCTTGCTAAAATTTATGGAGAAGCGGTTTATCTGGATGATCCTTTGGCCACTTATCAGGATTTGTCTCAATATCCGGTGCTTAAGTTTGATGGAATTATCGATAAATGCATCGATCTGATTGAAACGGGTATGAATGGTGTCAATGGGAAAGGAGATATCCGTTGGTCTAATACTTTATATCCGGGTCAAGGCGACTCTCCCGAATCATTGGAATGGAACCGTATTTGTCCCACTCCCGAGTGTTTGTTGGCAGAATTGTATTTGTATAAGACTAAAAAAGAGAATACTGATGAGGAGAACGCTGTTTATTATCAGAAGGTATGGGATAACTGTGTGAGTATCATTCGTACAGGGGGAACTCAAGAGGCCAGTTTTACTTTGAATAAGTCAAAGTATGAGGGATCATGGAGTCAGTTGTTTTCAACGACCTCGTATAATCGTCAGGACCATATCTCCGTTGCTTTCTATGATTATAGCAAAAAGCAGACGAACCATGTAATTGAGTATTTCTCTAATACTTATCCCAATAAATATTATCTGCGTCCGGCTGCGGCTGCCGTAACCCGTTGGGAAAAGAGCGGAGCTAATGACCAGAAATATCGGGGTATCAATAAGTCTTATAAAGAAAGTACGGAAGGATTGATTTTTTATAAATTCCTGGGGGCTCATACTACCAGTGATTATATTTATCGTAATGACGTACCCTTGTGTTACTATAAAGCTGCTGATATTCACTTATGGCTGGCCGAAGCCTGCGCCGGATTGGGACGTTATCGCGAAGCACTGCAATTCCTTAACGGTCAGTCTTCTGCCCGACAGAATTTCGGCTCGCTCTATAATAAGAATGCTAATATGTTCGATCCTCCATTCTCTGACTATCCTATTTGCCTTTATCAGTGTGTAGGTAAAGAAAGTCAGTTGAATTGTCAGGGCGTTCGTGGTCGTGTGAATGTACCGGCTGTGGGAGAATGGATATTGGGAGAAGACGAAACCACCAACGATGTGATTGTTGAACCCGAATATGCCCATTGGATGGTAGACTCGCTGCTTGTAGAAGAATCGAGATTGGAGTCTGCCGGTGAAGCACGTACTTATTACACGATGTTGCGTTCGGCAAGACGCTGGGGCGACAAGGCACGTAAGATATGGGCGGATAAGGTTGCTGAGAAATATACTACTGCGACTTCTGTAGGCAGCAATCTGGAAGCAACTGAGGAGAACTGGTTTATAAAATATGATTTGAAGTTGAATAAGTAAGATCGAATGAAGAAATTAAGCATAGTATTATGGTTTTTGCTCCTTGGAGGCATGATGATGCCTCTTTGGGGGCAGGCCCAGGAAAAGTTGGGGAGAGGCGTTGTTGCCGTGAAGTCTTCCGACGGTGTGTTCCTGTCTTGGCGCAGTCTGGCCACGGATACAAGAAAATTAGGTTTCGATATCTACCGGGATGGCGTGAAGATTACGGCTGCTCCGGTAGTAACCACTACTAATTATGTCGATAAAGACGGTACGGTCGATTCCCGTTATGTCCTTAAAGGAATATTGGATGGTACAACGACCGAGACAACGAAAGAAGTGACCGTATGGGCAGAGCAATTTAAGAAAATTCCTCTGAAACGTCCGGAAGGCGGAGTGACTCTGCCCTATGATGTGGTTCAGACAGATAAAGATAAAACCCGTGAAACGTATCCCGACGGGCAGGAGTACACATATACTCCGAATGATTGCAGCGTAGGCGATGTGGATGGAGACGGAGAATATGAAATTATAGTGAAATGGGATCCTACCAATTCGCGTGATAACTCTTTCTATGGATATACGGGAAATGTATATCTGGACTGTTATAAATTGGACGGCACTTTTATGTGGAGAATTGATCTCGGAAAGAACATCCGTGCCGGTGCCCACTATACTCAGTTTATGGTATACGATCTGGACGGTGACGGCAAGGCCGAAATTGCTTGTAAGACGGCACCGGGAACAATCGATGGTCAGGGCAAATTTGTAATTATGGGCAGTGATGATCCTAATGCCGATTACCGCTCTTCCGGAAGCAAGGCCGGGATCGTAGTGGATGGTCCCGAATATCTGACTGTTTTTAACGGGCAGACGGGAGCAGAGATTTCAACAATTGCCTATAGTCCTCTTCGCGGAAATATCAACGATTGGGGCGATGGATACGGGAACCGTTCGGAACGTTATCTGGCATGTGTCGCTTACCTTGATGGAGTAAAACCGAGTCTGGTGATGTGTCGTGGATATTATGCACGTACCTCACTGACTGCATACGACTTTGACGGAACGAAACTGACGATGCGGTGGGCACATGACTCCAAAGTATCCGGTTCGGGTGCTTTCGGACAGGGAAACCATAACTTGTCGGTAGCCGATGTGGACGGCGATGGATGTGATGAGATCGTTTATGGTGCCTGTGTCATCGATCATGATGGAAAAACACTCTATCGCACCGGGTTAGGGCATGGAGATGCCATTCATCTTTCCGATCTGGATCCCGATTTGGAAGGACTGGAAGTATTTTCACCTCATGAAGAAAAAACGGCTGCTTATGGATATGAGATGCATTCCGCCGGAACGGGTGAAGTCATCTTCGGCGAGAAGACCGGAACGGATGTGGGACGTGGCATTGCTGCGGATATCGACCCGAACTATCGTGGGTTTGAAATGTGGTCTACGGCCAATGGAAATGTGTACGATTGCAAAGGAAATATAATCGCGACTAAGAATCGTCCTTCAGTGAACTTCAGAGTATATTGGGACGGTGATTTGCAGGATGAATTGCTGGATGGGGTGAAGATAGACAAGTGGAACGGTACGAAAGTGAATCGTATGATTACTCTGTCCGATTATAGCAATGCCGCTTCTTGCAATTCTACCAAAGCCACTCCCAACCTGAGTGCCGATATCTTTGGCGACTGGCGCGAAGAGGTCATTCTGTGGGATTCGAAGACGTGTTCCGACCTGTTGGTTTTCACAACGGTGATACCTACTGAATATAAAATAACGACTCTGATGCACGATCACGTTTATCGTATGGGAGTTGCCTGGCAGAATGTTGCTTACAATCAACCTCCTCATTTAGGCTATTACTTAGGAGATTGGGACACGGAAAATGCTTCATTTGCAAAGAAAGGAATCGGCTTTTTGAATCAGTCGGTAGAATTGGGCGAAGCGATTTCTCCTATTTCATATTCTTGGAAGAATGCCGAAGATGTAAAAATTACCGGGTTGCCGGAAGGGCTTACCGCTACGGTGGATAAAGAAGAGTGCCTTTTTACGATTGAGGGAACTCCGGGAGCAACAGGTACTTATGCATATACTATAGAGAGTGTCGGCGGGCTTACCGTGGCAACCCTTTCCGGAACGATTAAGGTGAAAGCTCCGGTGGTATTGAACGAACTGGCTTATTTCCCGTTTGATGAGACTACCGGTACATCGGCTGTCAATTCGGTATATGGAAGGGCCGAAGCGGTTAATTTCACTCCTACATGGATAAGCGGTGTTCGCCAACAAGCATTGGAGTTGCCTGCAACTCCTGCCAACCGCAGAATGGAACAAGCCTCTTATGATGACCTGCAATTGGGAACTAAGGATTTCAGTGTTGAGTTGTGGTTCCGTTCCGACGGCGGTACCGGTGTCGACTGGTATCTGTTCCATAAAGGCAGCCACACAAAGAATGCTTCGACCGGTGCTACCGGAAAGTGGATGGGATTGCAGTATAAGAATGGAAATCTGACATTCGGCATCGATGACGATGTTACGAAATCCAATCTGGACATTCC
>NZ_HF991021.1:0-7305 GCF_000432295.1 Bacteroides sp. CAG:189 | reverse complement strand
ACATTCCTGCTACCCAGTATTTCAATGGCGAATGGAATCATGTGGTTTGTGTTCGTGATGGCGAATCCAAGACATTGAAGATGTATATCAACGGAGTGTTCCAAGGCGAAGTGACCGATAAGACCGGTGACATTTCGGAATCGGAGATGTTTGTGATCGGTAACTGCAATGTAAACTTCAATACCCCGTTTACCGGTGCAATCGATGAACTTCAGATTTATGAAGGAGCGATGAGTGCTGCTAAAGCGAAGGAACGTTATGAAGCCAATAAGCCGACGGGTATTTCGACGGAAAGAACTCTCCGTCCCGATGTGAATGTTTATCCGCTTTACTTTACGGATGAAATCACAATCGAGTTCCCGGTGGAGGTGTCAGGACGTGCTATGGTTTCGATGTATTCTGCTGCGGGTACGCTTGTGCATCAGACTGCCTATATGGTGGACGGAGGAGCAACGCTGTACATCAGTGGGCTGGAAGGCTTACCGAAGGGTGCCTATATGGTTGTAGTAGAAGTAGGAACAACGAAGTTTGTGAAGAAACTATTGAAATAACAGAATCAATCCGTTACCGGAAACAGCCGGATTAACGTGTGGATAACCGGTAATCGGAGTTGAAACAAGTAATCGTTTAAATCGTCTCTCAGTTGTGAGACGCGTGTCTCACAACTGAGAGATGTGCGTTTCATAATTGAGAGACGTTCGTCTCATGGATGTGAAGCGATAATAAAACATGCATCAAATATAACTCATTATTCATCATGAAACTTATCTTGTCTTTCCTGTTCGCTTTTCTTTTTCTGACTGCATCTGCCCAGTCCACCCATCGGCAATACCTTTCCGGTGAGGGGTTGAATCACACGGTGACATGGGACTTTTATTGTTCCGATGGGAATAACAGTCAGCGGTGGAGCAAAATCGAAGTGCCTTCACAATGGGAGTTGCAGGGCTTCGGAACGTATACTTACGGGCGTTGGTATAAGGAGAAAGGAGTGAAGAATCCCAGTATGGAAACCGGAATTTACCGGCATTCGTTCAAGGTGCCGAAAACGTATAAGGATCATACGGTACGGATTGTCTTTGACGGGGTGATGACGGATACGGAAGTATTTGTCAACGGTTTTCCGGCCGGCCCGGTTCATCAAGGCGGATTTTATCGTTTCTCGTATGATATCACCGACCTGCTGAATGTGGGTGGAAAGAACAAGCTGGAAGTACGCGTCAATAAACATTCGGCAAATAAATCCGTCAATGCCGCCGAGCGCAAGGCCGACTGGTGGCTGTTTGGGGGGATTTATCGTCCGGTGTGGCTCGAGATAAAGCCCAAAGAACATATCGGAAGGATTGCGGTCAACGCTTCTGCCGATGGAGAACTGCAAGCGGATGTTTATTTGACCGGTGCCCGTCCGGGTTACCGGTTGTCTGCTGCAATCGCTTTTCCGGATGGTAGCAATAAGACCGAAGAACGGTTCTTCACACTTGCAGATACCGCTTCCATGTATCGGATAAATACCCGGTGGAAAGAGGTCCGTACCTGGACACCGGAGACTCCGAATCTCTACCTCCTTACCTTGAAACTGCTCGATGCAGAAGGCCGTACCCTTCATCAGCATCAAGAGCGTATCGGATTCCGTACGGTAGAATTCCGTCCTAAAGACGGGCTTTATGTCAATGGAGTGAAGATTGTGATGAAAGGCATCAACCGTCATTCATTTCATCCTGACGGCGGGCGTACCACAAACAAAGAAATCAGCATTCAAGATGTACTGCTGATCAAAGAAATGAACATGAACGCAGTCCGTTCCCATTATCCGCCGGATACTCATTTTCTGGAAGCTTGCGATTCGTTGGGACTTTTTGTGATCGACGAGTTGGCCGGTTGGCAAAATGCTTATGACGCCACAGTGGGAAGGCGGCTTTTGGAAGAGATGGTAGTCCGGGACGTCAATCATCCTTCTATTGTGCTTTGGAGCAATGGCAATGAAGGAGGGTGGAATACGGCACTCGACAAGTATTTTTCCTGCTATGATCCCCAGCAACGTCACGTGATTCATCCGTGGGCAGACTTTAACGGACTGGATACGCATCATTATCCGGCCTATCTCACCGGTGTGGGGCGTTTTACAAACGGCTATAATGTGTTTATGCCCACCGAGTTCATGCATGGGCAATATGATCAGGGACATGGTGCCGGACTGGAAGATTTCTGGGCGAACTATACCTCGCATCCTCTCTTTGCCGGTGGTTTTATGTGGGCTTTCTCTGATGAGGCAGTACGCCGTTCCGACCGTAACGGGCAGTTGGACTCCGATAAGTTCAATGCCCCCGATGGTATTGTAGGCCCTTATCGTGAGCGCGAAGGAAGTGTTTATACGGTGCGTGAGGTATGGGCGCCCATACAGTTCCGTCAACTTTATATTACCCCTTCTTTTCGGGGAGAGTTTGCTCTGACCAATACGTATTTGTATACCAATTTGCGGGATTGCCGGATGAACTACCGTCTCTACCGGTATCCTTCACCTCTACGGGAAGAAGCGTTATCTTGCTGTATCGATTCCGGCGAAGTTCGTCTGCCGTCTTTGTGTCCCGGTGAAACGGGATATGCACGTATGCAGATGCCTTCCTGTTTTTGGGAAGCCGATGTTTTGGAACTTGAAGCTTTCGGGCCGGATGGAAAAAGTATTTGTAACTGGACGTGGCCCGTACGCTATGCCGGTGATTACCTAAAGCGCGAAATACCCCGTTCCGTTCCGAAACAGGAGAGGGCGTCCGTGCTTCAGGATCACGATTCGTTGGTGACGCTTTCGGCCAATGATATTACTGTCGCTTTTCGTAAGGCGGATGCAACGATTGCCCGTGTCCAAAAGGGAAAAGAAGGAGTGGAAGTCCCTCTGACAGATGGCCCTCTGCCGGTGGGTATGAAAATGGAGTTTACTCGCTATACGGTCCGGATGGATGGGGAAGATGCTGTTTTCTGTGCCCATTACCGGGGTGGGGTCGATTCTATCCAATGGTGTATGTCCCCTTCCGGCCTGTTGTCGATGGATGCTGTTTTGCTGAANNNNGGCCTGTTGTCTATGGATGCTGTTTTGCTTAACCGTGCGTCCGGTGGAGGTGGGTTTGATGATGCGTTCATGGATGAGGCGGTACTTAACTTGGGGCTTACTTTTTCTTATCCCGAGCAGGAGTGTACCGGCATGCGCTGGTTGGGACGGGGCCCTTATCGTGTATGGAAGAACCGGGTGAAGGGAACGAATTATGCCGTTTGGCAGAAAGATTACAATAACACGGTCACCGGAGAAAGTTTCGGGAATCTTGTTTATCCGGAGTTCAAAGGTTATCATGCGAATCTTTATTGGGCTACGGTGCAGCACCGGATGGCTCCTTTTACGGTATACACAGCCACCGACGGGCTTTTCTTCCGTCTGTTTACTCCGGAAGAACCGGCCGGCCGGCAGAATGGGGTGAATACGATGCCTGATTTCCCGTCCGGGGATATCTCGTTTCTATTGGATATTCCGGCTATCCGTTGTTTCAAGCCTATATCGCAGCATGGTCCTCATAGCCAACCCGGGATTGTGCGTATAAAGAAAGGAGATGAAGGGCTGCGTATCCGTTTGTTATTCGATTTTCGTTAATATTATCATAATGATCATTGCAAGCATCAAATAGTGCATTCTATTCGTGCAGGTCATGGAGTATCTTTGTCTTATCGATTAAGACATAACAAAAGGAGAAGCTTTATTACGGTTGAGTGTTAGTTTAAAGGGTTTTTAAGTTAGTGAAGTAAAATGCAATTCTGCACTGTTAAGTTTCTCGTGCAACTGTTTATTTATTAGTTTAATAAGTTGCTTTGTGTTTATTCTATGGATAACGGGGATAAAATCTGTGAAGAATTTATCCCCGTTTAGCATATGTATTTGTTTAATCTTCTTCCAGTTCATCACTCGTCTCACGGCCGAAGCTCCGGTATTCCAGTGGGGTGAATCCCGTGCGTTTCTTGAAAAGTGAGAAGAAGTGTTCGGTCGATTTATAGTCGAGCATGAAAGAGATCTCCTTGACGGACTGAGAGGTGCCTATCAGTAGTTGTTTCGCTTTGCGGAGTTTGAGTTCCTGGAAATATTTGGCCGGGGCATATCCGGTATAGTCTTTGAATACCTTGCGGAACCAGGAATAGCTGATGTTGAGTTTTAATGCTAATTCTTCCGGGTCTATGTTTTTGAAGACATTTTCATTCATGATGATCTTTGCCTGTTCGATCTTTTGGTCTACGTCTCCTATTTCGAATATTTTGTTTTTCGATATGGACAGGATCATTCCGATAATGTGCAGTACTATTCCCGACAGGTATTGCTGTGCCGATATTTTATCGGCTTCTGCCACTTCCAGTGCACGGGAGAATAGTGCGACCAGCTCTTCATTCAGACCGACTTCCAGTATTTGGTTGTCTTTGGACAAGAAAGAGCTTTTGATTATGTCATCGATAATCGGTCCTTCAAAACCGATGTAATATTCATTCCACCCTGTCTGTTGCATCGGTTGATAGGTATGCCATTGTCCGGGAAACAGAATAATGACGCGCCCTTTGCACACTTGTCTTTCGTCTGTTGAATCCGAAGTAAAAAGTCCCCTTCCTTTGGTGATATACAGAATTTGATATTCGCGGAGGGTACGTCCTTTTTGTGCGTTAAAGAAATAGCCGGATGGATGGTCTTTCAAAGGGTAGGGTGAATTAGGTTGGATGGATTGAAAGCCTACGGTGTTTATCCAAAGTCCGAATTTGCGGTCCATGTCGTTTACAATCAAATACTTGAATTCTACTCCTAAGTCATTATAGCTGTTCATACGTGTCCTCCATAATATTCATAGCTACAAAAATAAATAATATTTTTTTAAATCCAACATATCTCTCACAAAAACAACGTTTTGCAATTGATTTTCGGCAAATGTGGAAAGGTTTTCGCTACTGACAAATTACACAGCATTTCAGTCACTATGTATAGATACCCTTTGCCGGCAATCGCCTATCTTTGTAGCATCTATTCATTTATATAATTACAGAACAATACCATGAAAAAACTACTTTACCCGTTTGTGGTTCTGGCGTTGATGGCTTGTGGCGAAAAACAACAAGCGCCCATCGATCGCGAAGCACTTGTCGATCGTAATTCTCCTCAAGTAACTGCTTTTGATTCTTTAGCTTCCCTTTCTGTAGGCAATGGCGAGTTTGCCTTTACGGTAGATGCTACCGGTTTGCAGACATTCCCCGAAATGTATACGAAGGGGGTTCCGTTGGGAACGCAAAGCCAATGGGGCTGGCATGAATTTACAAACCCCAAAGGGTACAGGCACGAGGAAACACTGAAAGATTATGATTTTGGTCGCGGACGTATGGAACCTTATTCGGTGCAGTTCAATGAAGACGGCCGGCAGAAAGAGGCTGCCAACTGGTTCCGTGTCAATCCCCACCGCCTGCACCTCGGTATGGTGGGCTTTGAATTTGGACGTGATCCTCTTGCCGTGGCGCAGGTGACGGATATAAAACAAAAACTGAACCTTTGGGAAGGTGTCATCAATAGTAGCTTTAAATTGGATGGCAAACCGTTTGAGGTACAGACCGCCTGTCATCCGAAAGCCGATATGGTGGCTGCCACCATTCGATCGGAAGCGCATGCCGGCGTCAATTTCCGTTTCCCGTATCCTACAGGTGGCCATTGTGATGATGCTTGCAACTGGACTTCGAATGATAAGCACTCTACGGCCATTGTCAGTCAGGATGAACAACAGGTTGTATTGAAACGTACCTTGGATGCCACTACCTATTATGTAACGATTCGTTGGGAGGGCAAAGCAACGTTCGGAGAAAAAGAGAAAAACTATTTTGTGCTTACCCCCGAAGAGGATACCCTGGCATTTACTTGTGCCTTTACTCCGGAAAATTCTTCTCCGGAAATGTCTACTTCCGAACAGACCCGGCAGGCTGCCGCCCAATATTGGACCGCTTTCTGGAAAAATGGCGCTGCTGTTGACTTTTCTGCCTGTACGGATGAACGTGCCGGAGAATTGGAACGTCGTGTCGTATTGAGCCAATATCTGCTCGCCATCCAATGTGCCGGAACTACTCCGCCACAAGAAACCGGACTGACTTATAATTCCTGGTTCGGTAAATTCCATTTGGAAATGATCTGGTGGCATCAGGCGCAATTTGCTTTGTGGAATCGTGCCGATCTGCTTGACCGCACTTTAGGATGGTACGAAACTGTAGAGCCCGTTGCCCGTGAAATAGCCGGCAGACAAGGTTTTGATGGAATACGATGGATGAAGATGACCGATCCGAGCGGCACGGAGGCGCCTTCTAAAGTAGGCAGTTTCCTGATCTGGCAACAGCCGCATTTC
Source organism: Bacteroides sp. CAG:189 (assembly GCF_000432295.1). Taxonomy (NCBI): domain Bacteria; kingdom Pseudomonadati; phylum Bacteroidota; class Bacteroidia; order Bacteroidales; family Bacteroidaceae; genus Bacteroides; species Bacteroides sp. CAG:189. The sequence continues at coordinate 913 of NZ_HF991021.1, read as the reverse complement.
ATCTATCTGGCAGAACTGGTGTATCGCAACAATCCTTCGGATGAAATAATCAGGAAATACAACCGGCTGGTACAGGAAACCGCCGACTTTATGTATTCCTTTGCTACTTATGATGAATTGGAAGGGCGTTTTGTGTTGAAAGGTGCTATTCCCGCGCAAGAAACGCTTCGTGCTTCTGAAACAGTAAACCCTCCTTTCGAGCTCTCGTACTGGCATTTCGCTATGGAGACAGCACAGAAATGGCGCGAGCGTGCCGGTGAAAAGCGGAATTTGGAATGGGATGAGATGATTGATAAACTCTCTCCGTTGGCCTATAATGAAGATAAACTGTATCTGGCTGCCGAAACAGCTACGGATACTTATAAGGACATTCGTTTCACCTCCGATCATATGGCCGTGTTGGGTTCAGTCGGTATCCTTTCGATGAATAAGCTGATTCGCGATGATTATATGAAAAATACCCTGCATTGGATTTGGGACAACTGGAACTGGGGCAAAACCTGGGGATGGGATTATCCGATGACAGCTATGAATGCCGCCCGTTTGGGTGAACCGGAAAAGGCTGTCGGTGCCCTGCTGATGGACAAACGCACCAATACTTATCTGGTGAACGGACACAATTACCAGGATGGCCGTCTGCGCGTATACCTGCCCGGTAACGGTGGCTTGTTGACTGCCATCGCCATGATGTGTGCCGGATGGGACGGTTGCCAGGTTGAGAACCCCGGCTTCCCGAAAGACGGAACTTGGAATGTACGCTGGGAGGGACTGAAACCGATGCCGTAAAATAATGAAGCCTCTCCCCAACCCTCTCCGGGGGAGAGGGGGTACAGATACTCTTGTCTATTAATTGGATACTTTTGTCTATTAATCAGTTGCAAAACTAACTTAGCTCCCTCTCCTACGGAGAGGG
>NZ_HF991020.1:0-10909 GCF_000432295.1 Bacteroides sp. CAG:189 | reverse complement strand
CCTCTCCTACGGAGAGGGTTGGGGAGAGGCTTCTAAAACAGTACGATTCCTGCTTCTGCGATTACTCCTTTGTCATAAGTGACATCTCTGTTGTAATAGCGGCTTCCTCCATAACCTCCGGTTGCAAAAATGCCGAACTTCTTTGTAATCTGATATTCCAGATTCAGGCGTGCCTGCAAGCCGTATAGGCGCGCCGGAATGCCGTAATCTTTATTTTTAAAGGTTTCGATGTGTTGGTATCCCAAATCGCCGCTGATGGTCAGGTCTTTCCATAAAGGCAGCCAGATACCGCCGCGATAAAACAATGAAGCGGAGAATTTATCGCTAAAGTCGAGATAATGCGTACCGGCACCTACGATGGTGTAGAATAGTTTGTTCTTGAACCGGGCACCTATGTTGATTTTGGTGGCATTTCCGCCAAAGACCATCATTTGTACTCTTGTGTCGGGGTTGGCGTTGACAAGTCCCAACTGAAACCCCTTCATTTCTTCTTTATAGTAATTCACCAAACCGATTTGCAATCCTTTCGCTTTCGTCGCGTAGTTGCCTAAACCTATCTGCACACCGTTCATGCGCGAAGCCACTATATTGGCAAGCCCTGTCAGTTGCACACCGTTCAGATTTTCGCCTGCTACGTTCAATAATCCTCCGGCCATTATTCCATTAAAAGTAGAACCTGTGATATTGGCGAGTCCGGATAGCTGTGCACCACCGGCTTTATCGCCCGATATGTTCATCACACCGCTTGCCATTACACCGTAAGTATGGTCACCGCTGATATTGGTCAGCCCGGAGAACAACACTCCTTTACTTTCGTTACCGGCGATGTTGACAAGTCCCGTAGCCGAGAATCCTATCATGTTGTTGCCGTCAATGTTGCTGATTGCAGAGAGTTGCAGGCCACGCATGCTTCCACCCACCATATTGGCAAGTCCCGATGCCTGTATGCCGTTCATGTTGTGGCTGATAACACTTCCGAATGCATTGAAGCCTGCACCGTTTAGCCGGTTCATAGCCGACAGGATACCCAAATTGAAATAGGTAGTCTGGGCACTGTCTGCGGGTTGTGTGCTGACTCCATTCCATATGGACAGATTGATACCTGCACTCTTGTTTTGTGCAGACAATGTACTGCCTGCCATCAAAAACAATGCAAGGGATAGAAATAGTTTTCTTTTATTCATTCTTCTTTTTATTTAATTTCGTCCGGCCATGGTGCAGGTTGTTGTGTTGCACGCAATGTAGGTCGTTGAGCGTTTACCGAACGAAGATAGTTACTTAATTTTCCTGCCAGTTGTTTTACGATGCGTGGCTTTTGAGCTGCCAGATCATGTTTCTCGCTGATATCGTTGGGAATATTGAATAGTTCCCTTTTACCGGAATCAAAGTAATACACCAGTTTCCAGTCTCCCGAACGGATGGCACAGGTTGCACCGATTCCCGGTCCCGAAGGCCCCCAACTATGCGGATAGTGCCAGTAGATATCTCTATCTTTCATCTTGCCTTTTCCGGTGAGTAGCGGCATAAAGCTGATGCCGTCCCGTTGTTGTATTGTTTGGTAGTCCGATATTCCTGCTATCTCCAATATGGAAGGGAAGAAATCTTCTATCATCAGATAACGGTCGCATTTGCTTCCGGGTTTTACTGTACCCGGCCAGCTTACGATCATCGGTTCCCGTACGCCTCCTTCATAGGCAGAACCTTTACCACTGTTGAGTGGGTAGTTCTGTGTATGGAGCTGTCCGGCACGCGTATGTGCGGCCAGTCCGCCGTTGTCCGACATAAATAGAATGACGGTGTTTTCCTGTAGGTTCTTCTCTTCCAGATAGTCCATAAGGTCGCCTAAGCTTTTATCCATCCCTTCCACAAGAGTGGCATAAGCGGCTTCTACCGGCGGCAGCCCTTTGTCGATGTACTTCTGATAGAAGCGCATGTCCGGTTGTATCGGTGTATGTACGGCATAATGAGCCATATACAGAAAAAATGGTTTGTCGCTTTTTTGTGCATCATCCAATGCCTTTTCCGCTTCCAGCGTGAGTGCTTCGCTAAGGAATGTATCTGTGCCGTGATATTTCTCCAATCCCGGTACGGCAGCCGGCGGATTCTTTCTATCGGTTTTATTCCCGAAATTCTCTTTTCCGTAATAGCTGGCAGGAGAGCCGGCCGCATGCCCGGCTATATTCACTTCGAACCCCATTCTCAACGGGTCTTCTCCCGGGGTATCTATGGCTCCGAAATGAGCCTTTCCACAATGTATGGTGTGATAGCCGTTTTCTTTCAATACTTGCGCCAATGTCGTCACTTGAGTGGTGCGCTCTATTCCCGGTTCCTGGCATATGCCGTTTACATTCCATTCCGGATATATCAGCACAGAGTCCGGTTGTTCGTGTGTCTTGTTTTTATGCAGTGTCCAACTGGTCACCCGGTGTCGTGCCGCATTCATTCCGGTAAACAGGCTGACGCGGCTTGGCGAACTTACACTACAGGCATACGCTTGCGTAAACATCATGCCTTGTGCCGCCAGGCGCTCCATATTGGGCGTCTCATAAATGTCATTGTAATGTGTACGTTGCGTCCAAAAGGGCAGAGAGGTGTCTTGCCACCCCATATCGTCTACCAGAAACATAATGATATTGGGATGTTTCTGAGTTTCTGCCGCTTGGGCTTCACCCGTTATGCCACATATCGGGAGTATGGCCGCCGATAATAACAGTTTGTTTCTCATAATTAATAATGTGCCAATGTGTCAATATGCCAATGTGTCAATATGCCAATGTGCCAATGAGATAATGCATCAATGCGTCGATGTACCAATATATCAATATGCCAATGGCCAATTAGCTGCGCTATTATTCTGAATGGTAATTACTGCATTAACACATTATTCAATTACCCTATTATTTAATTAGCACATTCTTTAATTGGCACATTAGCACATTGGCACATTGATCAATTATTTATCCTTTAGCCTCTTGGTACAGGAATCTCTTGATCGATTTCTTCGGAGTTTTTTCGAATTCTTCCGGATATATTTTCATTTTTGAAATCTGACTGTAAGCCGGCAGCATCGCGTTCAGCGCCACCCGGTTTTCTTCCATCACACGCTCCATGTCTTCGTTCTTCAATCCATGTGCAAAGGCTTCGTCAAAGTCCGGATAAACCAGTCCGACGAGTTTGTCGTTCTGCTGCACGATGATACTTTCCGATACATAAGGCAGGTTATTCAACTTATCTTCAATTTCTTCCGGATAAATGTTCTGACCACTCGGCCCTAATAGCATGTTCTTGCTGCGTCCTTTGATCGTGATATTTCCTTCGGCATCTTTTAAGGCGAGGTCGCCTGTGTGCAGCCAACCGTCTTTGTCGACAACCTGTTCCGTAGCCTCTTCATTTTTATAATATCCCAACATTACGTTCGGCCCTTTGCAGACAATCTCTCCCGGTATATTTTCCGGGTCTGATGAGAGAACCTGTACATCCATGCGCGGTGCGGCTTTACCGCATGATCCCGGCTTGAAACGTTTCCAATCTTCGTAGCAGATGATCGGGCCACATTCCGTCATACCATATCCCACAGTGTAGGGGAAATCGATCATTTTGAGGAATTGCTCCACTTCCTGATTGAAAGCGGCGCCACCTACGATTATCTCTTCGAAATTTCCACCGAAAGCCTGTATCATTTGCTCGCGTACGGTTGCTTTGATCTTGTCATTGATGATAGGTACTTTCAACAACAGTTTCATGGTCGGGGTTTCCAGTTTCGGCAGGATATTTTTCTTGATGATTTTTTCAATGATAAGCGGTACGGCTACCACTAAGTTGGGTTTTACCTCGGCAAAAGCCTGGAAAATTATTTTGGGGCTCGGCATGCGGGTAAGGAAGTAAATCTGGCAACCCACGGCGAACTCGTATAAGAATTCGAACGCCAGTCCGTACATATGTGCCATAGGTAGCATAGAAACGATTCTGTCACCCGGTTTCAGGGATAATACTTCAAAACCGAATTTTGTATTCGACCACAGACTGCGGTAGGGGAGCATTACCCCTTTCGAATAACTTGTAGTCCCCGATGTATAGTTGATGACTGCCAACTCTTCGGGTTGGTCTTTCCGGTATTCCACGTGTTCTTTCCGGAAATTCTTCGGATATTTCTTTCCGAACAGTTCATTGAGATGCTCACGGGCATGTGTCAGTTTTTGGCTGCGCGACACTAATAAGGTAAAATCGTTCATCATCAGAATACCCTCTAACAGTGGCATGGCCGATTCGTTCAGATTCTCCCATACCATGTCGCCGACAAAGAGTAATCTGGCTTCGGAGTGATTGACGATGTTGTGTACATTATCGGCTTTGAACTCATGTAAGATGGGGACAATTACTGCGCCGTAAGTCAAAGTAGCAAGAAAGGTGACTCCCCAATGGGAACTGTTCCGCCCGCAGACGGCTATTTTATCTCCTTTACGAATGCCGCTTTCTTCGAAAATGATATGCAACTTTTCGATTTTGCGGGCTACGTCTTTATACTGTAGGGTGGCTCCTTTGTAGTCTGTCAAGGCATCCAGATCCCAGTTATTCTTGATACTGTTTTCAATGTAAGCTATAAAACTTTGTTCCATTGTTTATTGCACATTTGAGATTAAATTGTGCAAATATAGCTATTATATTGAGAATAGAAAACTTATTTAGTTGAAAGGTGAAAATTGAAAGTCTTGATTTAGTTGAAAGTCTTGATTTAGTTGAAAGTTGAAAGTTGAGAGTTGAAAGTTGGGCTGCGCTATTTGTTGTAACGTTGTATGCAGCCTATCAACTTTTAAATTAAGACTTTCATTTTTCAACTAAACAGGCCTTTTAATTTTCAACTTTCAACTTTCACCTTTCAACTAAATTAAGACTTTCAATTTTCAACTAAACAAGTACCATTCATACATCCTCCGTACCCCTTCCTCTATTTCTATTTTATGGTGCCACCCTAATTGGTGCAGCTTGGAAGGGTCGGTAAGTTTACGCATGGTTCCGTCGGGTTTAGTACTGTCAAAGGTGAGTTTCCCTTTGTAGCCTACGGTTTCTACGATCAGTTCGGCAAGGTTACGGATACTTATTTCTTTGCCGGTACCGATGTTGATGTGGCAGTTACGGATATCTTTGCTTCCTTCCTGATAGGTATCTTTGAAGTCTATATGTTCCATCACGAATACGCTGGCATCTGCCATTTCTTCGCTCCAAAGAAATTCGCGTAGCGGTGTTCCGGTTCCCCACAATAATACTTCCGTATTGCTGATACCGTATTTTTTCAGAATCGTTAGTATCTCTTCTTTGGAGTTTTCTCCGCTGATACCCTCTACGGGGCGCAGATTCATGTCTTTCCGGACAGCCTCCCAGTTATCTTCTTTCAGGCAGTGAGCCAGATGTATTTTGCGAATCATAGCGGGCAATACGTGGCTGCGTTCCAGATCGAAGTTATCGTTCGGGCCGTATAAGTTGGTGGGCATTACGGCAATATAGTTCGTTCCGTATTGCAGGTTGAAGCTTTCACACATTTTCAGTCCTGCGATCTTGGCGATGGCATACGGTTCATTGGTATATTCCAATGGCGAAGTCAGCAACACATCCTCTTTCATCGGTTGTTCCGCATCGCGCGGATAGATGCAGGTGCTTCCTAAGAAAAGCAGTTTTTTCACTTGGTGACGGAAACTTTCGCCGATCACGTTCTGCTGTATTTGCAAGTTTTTGTAGATAAAATCGGCACGATAGATGCTATTGGCCATGATACCGCCTACGAAAGCAGCAGCCAGAAATACATATTCCGGTTGTTCTTCATCAAAGAAGCGGCGAACGGCTGCTCCGTCCAGCAGATCGAGCTCTTTGTGAGTACGACCTACAAGGTTGGTGTATCCTTTCTCTTGCAGGTTTTTCCAGATAGCAGAACCCACGAGGCCGCGATGTCCTGCTATATATATCTTTGCATTTTTATCCATCGGTTTTATTCCTGTTTAGTTGCAATCATTTTTTGTACTTTCTTCATATCGTGGCGCACCATGATTTTCACCAATTCCGGGAATGGAGTTTTGCAAGGATCCCATCCCAATACGGTTTTTGCTTTGGTGGGGTTTCCCAACAACTGTTCTACTTCTGCCGGACGGAAATATTTCGGATCAACCTCTACCAATACCTTTCCGGTAGCTGTGTCGATTCCTTTTTCGTCCAGTCCTTTGCCTTCCCAGCGCAGGTTGATGCCGGCTTCGGCGAAAGCAAGCGTACAGAATTCACGTACGGTATGCATCTCTCCGGTAGCGATAACGAAATCTTCCGGAACGTCGTGTTGCAGGATGAGCCACATGCACTCCACATAGTCCTTGGCATATCCCCAGTCGCGGCGGGCATCCAGGTTTCCTAAATAAAGTTTGTCTTGCTCGCCTTGCACGATGCGTGCGGCGGCAAATGTGATTTTACGGGTTACGAATGTTTCACCACGGCGTTCGCTTTCATGATTGAAGAGGATACCGTTTACGGCAAACATACCGTAGCTTTCACGATAGTTCTTGGTAATCCAGAAACCGTACTGTTTGGCCACTGCATAAGGGCTGCGCGGATAGAAAGGAGTCGTTTCGCTCTGGGGTACTTCCTGTACCTTGCCATATAGCTCGGATGTAGAAGCCTGATAGATACGCGTTTTCTTTTCCAAACCTAAAATACGCACCGCTTCGAGCATACGCAGTGTACCGATGGCATCCGCTTCTGCCGTATATTCAGGAACGTCGAAAGAAACTTTTACGTGACTTTGGGCAGCGAGGTTGTATATTTCATCGGGCTGCACCATCTGAATCACGCGTATCAGTGAACTTGAATCCGTCATATCGGCATAATGCAGATTGATCGTACGTTTCTGTTTCATGTCGCGCACCCATTCGTCAAAATAGAGATGTTCGATACGTCCGGTATTGAATGAAGAAGAACGGCGGAGGATTCCGTGTACTTCATAACCTTTTTGCAATAAAAATTCCGCGAGGAATGAACCGTCCTGTCCGGTGATTCCCGAAATAAGAGCTTTCTTCATGATAGATAATTGTTTATTGATTTGTGATATTATTCCGATGCAATATTCGGGCTTTTCTTTCGGATAGAAAATTAATTTTAAGATTAATCTTTTAGATTTGATAGAAAAAATATATATTTGCTGAATATTATTCGGATATAAATGAATATTCTATTATATAATTCGTAATATTTATTTTTATTTGAATAATTGTTTGTTAATATAGATATTTTCTGATATGAATGATTCTTTTAATGAATTAACTCTTTCCAATTATTGGGACGGACGGTTTCCGGATACAGGATTTGCCCGTAAGAGCTATACCAACCGTATCTTTGGCTACATAGGCAACAAACTGATAAAGGTGTTGTTCGGACAGCGTGGTGCAGGCAAGTCTTATTTGTTGCGTCAGATTATGGTACATTTGCTGGATGAAGGAGTATCGGCGCGAAACGTGTTGTATATCAGCCGGTCGTTTACCGATTCCGGGTTCATTTCCGGACGTGGAGGGCTTGAAGATCTTCTTTCCGTCTATCGTGAGCGGCTTCATCCCGTGGGGAAGATCTATATATTCATTGAAGAAATACAGAATATCGATGGTTGGGAGGAGTTTGTCCGTGCACATTCACAAGATTACGTCAATAGTTGCGAACTGTTTATCAGTGGTTCGAACAGGGGAATGATTCCTTGTGATACCGAAGGAATCCCGGACCGGCACTATGTCAGTTTTGAGGTCTTTCCTTTCAGTTATGCCGAATATATCGAAAAGGAGTCGGAAGAAGTTTCGGATAAGAGTTATGCTTCATATATGGAACAGGGAGGTTTGCCCCGTCTTTCAGCTTTTCCGTCGGAAGAGTCAAAATGGAATTATGTTTCCTCTCTCAAAGATACCGCGTTGTTTCGTGATGTCGTAAAGCGCTACCGCATTAAAGATCCCCGTCTTTTTGAAGATACGCTTATTTATCTGGTGGAGCATTTGTCCGGGTTGGTATCGGTCACCAATCTCGTTTCTCATTTCACTGCGCAGAAACGGAAGACGAGTTACGATACCATTGCCAATTATATCAGTTATCTGGAAGATGTTTTTCTTATCCACCGCGTGGAGCGTTGCCAGGTTCGCACGAAAGAGGTGGTATTAGGCACTTGTCGTTACTATATCAACGATTGGGCTTTTATGCATTATCTTTATCCTTTCTTTGTCCGCGAACGGGAGGTGAAGTTCAGGAATCATGTCTGTCTTGAATTGAAGCACGCCGGATATCGGGTTAATGTAGGTGTACACCGCAATAAGGTGATTGATTTTATGGCTCGCAAGGACGATCGCATTATCTATATTCAGTGTGTTTCTACTTTGGAGAATGAGGTAGCTATGCAGGCTTCGTATGCTTCGCTGGAGTCGATACAGGATAATTATGAAAAGTGGGTGGTATCTCTTGACAAAACGATGCTGCCGTCAAAAGAAGGTATACGCCATATACAAGCCTGGAAGTTGGCGGAAATGCTGTAGGGGATATATGAGAAGATAGGCTTTTCCCCCGTTAGTAAATTTAACAATGTTAATGAAGATTTCGTGATGTATGTCTTTGCTGTGTAAGATATACATATCTTGAGTATAAAAGAATGCATTCTTTGATCACAAAAGATAGTATTTAACAGGATGTTAATATTAATTTCTTGTCAAGAGAAATATTGCTTTTCTTACTTCTGATTTCTTTTATATGATACGTTGATATACAGTGGTTTATGTGTTTTCTGATAACTGATGGTAAAACAATGTGTTTTGCCGGGATGACAAGGAGTCTTGACTGATACTTGCTGATTTGGCAACTTAAATGGGCGTGCCGGAATAGCCGATTATCGGTTGTGTCCCGTTTGTTCTTTTTCCGGCACGCCTTTTTCCGGTATTTTTATGCTTTTGACCATCAGGAACTTCTAAGCACTTTTATGATATATTTTCCCGGTGCTTCAATTTTGTTCCAGTGTGTTTTTGCCAATAGTTTCCATATGGCTGGTGCTTTTCTTTCGTAAAACGAACAGGTCCACATNNNTGTTCTTTCCCTGCCGTAATCGGACAGTCTCAGTATGGCTGTAATTTCTGCGATCTCCTTCACTTTGTGCAATTTGAGGTTCTCTAACAGTCCATAGTAGTTGTGCGTATGTTCATCGAGGGTATAGTCCGGGGGCAAGGGCAGGAGTGCATAATTATCCTCATATCCATCCTTCTCCCCCGTGGGGGGATTAGAGGGGGGAAGTTCTTTACTTTTCTCTGCTTTACTTTGCTTTACTTTACTTTGTCGGAAAATGTCTGCATTTTCTGCATTCAACTCCGTTTCTGTCCGCACACTGTCTGCATTTTCCGTGTTCAGCTTCATTTCTGTTTGCATATTGTCTGCATCGTCCTGTTTTTTGCATTCATTTTTGCTGTTGTTTTTGTTGTTGCTTTTGCTGTCTGTACACTCTATCAGTAGGTACGGGAGCTTGGCTAAATCCCTCTTTCTCCGGCTTGTAGCTTCCATCCACACCTTCTGGATTTCCGTTGAAGTCAGAATTTCATATTTTTCGTAACTCTCCTTGTCGAAAAATTCTTTTTCCACAAGCATATTTACGATATCTCCCATAGTTTCCTTGTCGTATTCCGGTCCTAATTTTCTTGCAAAAATCATGCACTGTTCTTTTCCCCAAGGGATATAATATCCGTCCGTATAAATCTTGCACAATAACATGATCACCGCATACGGCCCTTTTATCCCGAATATTGCTGTGAGCAGTTCTATTTTGTCGCAATGGAAAAATCCCGTCAGTAACGGGAAGTAATTGATTCCGATATATTCTATTGCCATAACATCTTATCCCATTACCTTCCATTCCAGAAAATTCTCCATTTGAAATGTTCTCCATCCCTGTTCATCTATATCCCAATAGACTACTGCGGCTTCCACGTTTGCGGGATTATATTTTTTGTGAAATTCCGCTTCATAATACCTTAGCGTAGCTTTCACGAATTTGAACTTCCCGTTTTGTTTGTAGAATGCGATGACGGCATGTCCGTATTGCATGTAGTCCAATAGGGCTTCCAGGTGTTGTGCCATCCATTTGGCGGTATTTTCGGAATAGTTCTTTTCCTGCATAATACGTTTTTCCCATTTCCGTTTCATGGCTTCGCTCTCTGATACCGTCCTTGTTAAATTTTTCATGATATAATTTTTAATGATGAATACCTTGCTGCGTCTATGCAGCTTTAGGCGGTGGTAAAGATACGTCTGTCCGTCTCTGAAACGGATTAAGAAAATGCCTGTCTTTTTTCATTCGTTTTTTTCTTTATTCCTTTGCCTTTTTTTTAACTTTCCTGTCTTCGTTTATGATGGTGGAGATGTAGTTTGTAATGGAGCTGATATTTAGTGGCTTGTACTTCCCATCCACAATGTATCCCAGTATTTCTGCCTTTGCTATAAATCGTGCAAGTGAGACTTGTGATGTCTTGATATTTCTACCCATACTTCCTTGATGATAAATGGAAATTAAATATCTGATGACGTCTTCGTGGTTGGAAATAATACCTTTTATCTCTTCTTTGTTATCTTTCTGTTTGTGCTCATTAATGCTTTGGTTATTAGTGTTTAATGGTTTTGTTGACTTGCTTTCAGAAGTGTTTTCATTACATCCTTTTGTCTTTCTTTTTTGTTCATGATCTCTGTTCTTGTTTTGTTAATGGTTAAAATATTTAAAAACGTCAAAAGTAATAAAGTAATTTGAATAAAGATAAATGAATGGGGGAGAATATAATGAAAAGATAATGTTTGGAGTAGTATTCAATTGAAGTACAATGTGATATGATGAAATAAAAAAGTGTTTCAATAAACGTTCGTTTAATTGAAC
>NZ_HF991019.1:20560-40690 GCF_000432295.1 Bacteroides sp. CAG:189 | reverse complement strand
CGGCGGTCACTCCACTGGTGAATCTCCTCTTGTATGGGGAGGTTTGTTATCTATCATCTTTTTTCTCCAATGATAAACAAATATTTGATTACTCTTGAAAAGTATGTGACAGTAAAGTTATCTCCAATACCCAAAAGCAAGTTCATTAGTATTAATATAATAAAAATATTATACCATTTATCCCGTTATCTACCCTTGGAATAATATCCCCTATAATCACGTTGCCCATATCCATAATAGTATCCATATTTCTTTTTCTTCATATTGATACCATTCACAATAATTGCCATTTCGGGCAACTTCTGTTTTTTCTTCAAATCATTTATTAAATCAAAATCGCTTTTATGAGAGTAATCTGCCCTACAAATATACAGAGTAATATCTGCCAAACGACTGGCTATCAGTGCATCACTAACCAAACCAACGGGAGCACTATCCAAAATCACATAATCAAACTCCTCTGCAAGTAGCTTGATAGCAGTGTCTAATGCAGGTCTGGCTATTAATTCTGCTGGATTGGGAGGAATCGTACCTGCCGGCAAAATATACAAATTAGAATTATTCTTCGCGGAAATCAACAACGAATGTAAATCGATACTATTATCCGATAAATAATTGGTAATCCCCTTCTTCCCCTTAATTTCTTCATGAGAGAATCCAAAACATTCTAATAATTTAGGGCGTCGAATATCAAGGCCAACCACCACTACTCGTTTATCCAACAATGCAAGACTGACTGCCAAATTGGTAGCTACAAAAGTTTTTCCTTCGCCACTTATGGTAGAAGTAACCAGTATAACATTATGATTGGCCTTTCCCAATAAAAATTGTAAGTTCGTACGCAATCCACAAAAAACCTCCGTCATCAAAGCATTGGCGTTTTCTCCCTCTTGAACGATCAAAGAAGTCTTACTCTTTTTCAAACTGCGTTCCAATGGTATATCACCCAAAATAGGAACACGAGCTAACTTCTCCACATCAGCATGCCCCTCTATACGATAACGGAAAAAGTTTATCAAAGTAATAACAACTATTGGCAATAATAAACCAACGGCTACAGAAAGAGAACGTATTAATGAATAATTCGGAGATATAGGACCGCTGACTACCGCTGAATCAATCACTTTAGCCTTATCTGCCGTAGCAGCTAAAGCAATTGAATTTTCCTCACGCTTTTTGAGTAACAACAAATACAAACTGGATTTTAACTCCTGTTGCCGCGATATATTCGTAAAAGTCCGTTCCTGAGTCGGAGCACTATTGACACGACTGGTATACTTCCTCATTTGACGGTCGATATCCTGTTTCGAAATCATCAAACCATTATATACAGAATTAATGGTACTCGTTATGTTTTCACGCATTGCTGTCAGATTATTATTCAGTCTGACAATTACCGGATTGGTTGCAGGAGAAGAGCGAAGCAATCGATTACGTTGTAATACCGACTCATTGTATTTATTTATAAGAGCAGACAATGTCACATCTGTCACTCCTATATTGGCAGGAATTACATCATCCTGATGAGCCGGACTATTTACGTAGTCTTTCAAATACTCCATTAAACTGAGCTGAGTTCCAACTTCTGATCGCTTCTTCTCATATTCGGACGATCCTTGTACATAAACCTGCGCATCACTCATATTCATCAAACCGGATTGGCGCTTAAAATTTTCCAGTTTTTCCTCCGTACTCCCCAACTCTTCATTGATAATAGCAATACGATCATTAATAAATTCAGCGGTTCTTGTAGCCACACTCTTTTTATCCTCATTGGCATCCCTGTTATAAGCATCAATCAATTTATCCAGAAAAACTTTATCACGTTGAGGAAGTGTACTATTCTTGGAGACAGTTATAATAGAATTGGACAGTTCTGAAACAGCCAAACCCAATCCAGTACTGTAATTTATTGCGGTTCGCAAAGGAGGTACAACAGTCACCATAATATTCTGCCCATATAACGGATGCACATTAGGACGAAGAGAAACAGTCAGTTCTCCCAACGGTGTTTCAATGATAGTTGGTAACCGAGTGATACGTTGAGTAATGTCCTGTCCTGCAATTATTCCGGAAATTTGTAATACCTTATCCGATTCCTGTACAACGTTAAAATTAAAACCATAACTCAAATTCTCCAGATCCGTTCCTTTCATTTCTACACATACAGGACTACTCACATATAAGTCACGCATAGCGAAATTATCTTCTACTTGATAGGTAATATAGAGTTTCATCTCTTTTACCACCTGCTCTACAATAGTACGAGAACGGAGCAGTTCCATCTCACTGCCAATATTCTTCGTAGAAGACAGATAACCGATATCGGTCAATGCCATCATCGCCTCATTATTTCCATTCTGCCTTTCATCGTTGATCATAATGGTAGTACTCACCCTGTATACCGGAGTCGCATAATGTAAATAAATCCGTCCCCCTACCACACAAAGTACTACTGATAAAATAAACCACTTCCAATAACTGAGATAATCCGAAAGTATTCTTTTCAATTCATTCGAATTATCTACCATCCCATCCAGTTCTTCTTCAGTTAATAATCTCATCGTTTCCTACTATCTTACTTACACTCTTATTTATTAAACAAAACCACTCCTAACGAAGCTAAAGAAACCAAAACAGACAAAACACTAACCCAAGGCGTAATATTCCCCATTTTTGCAGAACGCATTGCTGCCTTACCTGACTCTACATAAAGAATGTCATTTTGTTGCAGATTATAATAAGGAGAATTCACAATATCCGGATCATTCAAATCCAATGCTACCATCCTTTTACGTCCCTGTTCATCTTCCCGTAACAGCTTAACCTGATTTTTCTTTCCAAATGGGGTGATATCTCCGGCCATGGCCAAGGCTTCAAATATATTCACTTTTTCATTTGCCACCGTAAAAGTATTAGCCCCCTTTACTGCGCCAATTACTGTAAATTTATAATTGACCATACGTACATTCACAATAGGAGTTTCATTCAGATATCCTTTCAGCTTTTCTTTAATGGTAGCTTCCGCTTCCCCCTTTGTTTTTCCTCCCAAATGCAATGTACGAAGAATCGGAAAATCAATATTTCCATCATTGTCCACCAGATAAGTTTGTCCCACATTACCGGAAGAGCCGGAAGAAGATGTTGCCGACAATGAAGTCGCAGTACTCCCCCCCAACGGATTCGCAATACTTCCTCCCATATTAAACGGGGCAGCCAGTTCCGGTTCGGAATAACTCACTGTAATCGTCAGTAAGTCTTTCGGCATAATCCGTGCATCATACAAAAAAGAAGTCTGATTTCCGGTTAGTACTTTCTCCCCTTTATACATATAGGTCATTTTTTTAGAGCTTACGCAACCGGTTAAAAATAAAAGAGAAATCCCTCCAATCAAAATAATATATTTTTTTCTCATATTTTATTTATAGTATCAAGATGTGAACACACTGTTTTTTTTCTAACATCCAAGAAAATATAGAATGAGAGACCAAGTAATAAGTCTATTAAAAAGATCAGATTGACATTAGCCCATTTGGTTAGAAAAACATTCATACTAATAATCACTACATCGAGAAGTAGCAGAATAGTTGTTACTTTTTTATGGCCATAGCCTAAGTCCAGCAATCGGTGATGAATATGACTTCGATCTGGAGAAAAGAGTGGTTTCTTTTTTCTCCAACGAGAAATAATCACGCATAAGGCATCATATGCGGGAATAAAAATAACCGACCATGCTATCACGATTACATAAGCGCCATTATCTCTCCCCGATCCGGACATTGCATAATGAATAGCCAAAAAAGCAATGACATAACCTAATAAATTGGAACCGGTATCTCCCATAAAGATTTTCAATTTCCGGGTAGAGCAAAGATTATAGCGCAGAAAAGCGATCTGTGTGCCCAAAACAGCAAATGCCAACGCTGCATAATGGCACGAATGTTCCCTATACAGACAAATACCTAAAACTAAGGCGGCAACAGACACGATACCGGAGGCTAAACCATCCACACCATCAATCAGATTTACCGTATTCAGTATGTAAACAACGAGAAACACAGTCAACGGATACCCGATGAGAGGAGAAAGTTCATAAATACCAAACAAACCGTATAGATTATTTACGAAAGTACCGGAAGCTATCATACACAATGCGGCAATCAGTTGAACAACAAATTTATACGACCAACGCATACCAATCAAGTCGTCTTTCATCCCCATAATAAAAATCAACGAGGCACCACAAATTAAAAAGGATAACTCGCGAACAGAACCGCCATATAGGCTCACAACCGGAAGAAAGCTCAATAAAAAAGCCGGAAGAAAACTTACTCCGGCTAATCGCGGTATGCATTCCAAATGTGATTTTCTGGAATCAGGTATATCATATAGTCGTTTTCGCTTGGAAATCAATAATATATGAGGTATTAACAGCAATTCAATAACAATACCTGACAGGAGTGAGAAACTCACTCCCGTCAGATCTGACGATAAAACGAAATCAAAAAGGGTCATTATTATATATTATCGTGTATATGTATAAATGATACGAACACGTGCTGAACGATTCAACTTAGAATCAAGACTGTTAACGCTTTTATCTTTCACCTTTTTCACCAGGTTGGTTCCTTTCTGCATGATAAATTTATTATCAGCATCTTTGAAACAATCCATCTGTTTCATCCAATTCATCACACTCGTTGCACGGTCGGTAGCCAGACGTTCATTACGCTCTACACCTACTTCCTGTTTTTTATTATTATCCTGACTTGTAGCAAGGCCGCTTACTTCTATCATTACTATATTATCACCATTCAAAATGCCGTTAACTTTGTCTACCATTGCAGAATCTGTAAACTGCCGTATATATCCGGTATTTCCAGATACCGCAGCATAAAAATCCGCTAAACTACAAAGTGTGACCGGCACATCTTCTTCCGTTGTATATTCTTTTACAATTTTAAGCCCTTGATGTGCGTTCAACTGATAGCTTTGCACATCATCATAATTCTCTTTCTTATTAGCAAGACGTTGTCCGGCTGTAGAGGGATCTACACGGTATCCCCATTTATTCATTTCGCCCGGATTACCTGTCACTTCCGAATAAATCGGTGCATAATAATATCCTTCCTTATCTTTAAACGCCTGCATTTCTTCAGCAGTCATAATCCGGCTCAACGGAGTAGAAGACATTTCATATCCACGGAACATATCATTATCAAGTTGCGTAGCATTTACCGTAGCAATATCGCTTGTTTCCAAATCAGATAAAGCACGTTCATTTCCCAATAAACCGTTTACAACATCCGTATCACTAAATCGTTTCTGAGTATAAATACCGGAAACCAGATAGTCGATAGTATTCACTCGAGCATCCGCTACTGTAGGAGCATCGTTACAACCAGAATAATTATTAGGATAAAACACATAAAATTCCAGTATTCCGGTCTCCGTTTTCGGACAGTCGGCACGTATCTGATTTATCTTTTTATTGATATATATAATATCCTGCGGACAAGAGTTACAACGATCCCACTCACGTTTGTTGAAATAATAGGATATGCCGACACCGGCTCCAAACATAGCATCCCATACATCAGGATGACCGTGTCGGTCGGAAAACACATCATCGAAGTTCGTTTCCATACCGATCACATAGAGTTTAGTCTGAAAAGCCCAGCCCGGCTTAAAATGATATTCATAATTCACTTCAATATGTCCGCTATACTGATTACTCTGATCATAAGCCATATCATAATGATGTAACCACCCGAAACCTCCTGCAAGATGTACACGGTGGCGACGTCCCGGTTTATACCCCCAAATGACATTATTCAAATTGATTAATGCCTGAATAGATACATCTGTAAATTTCATCGTTGACTTATACCAAATTGTTCCATCACTATTCGTATAAGGGCCACCGACTGTAAAAGGATTCGTTTCATGAGAAGAACCTCGTGCCTGAAGTCCGTTGAACTGTGCCATCAAACCAAATCCCGGAGTAATCCATTTTCCAAGACTTACATAGAATCCCGGAGAAAAACGGCGACCGGTAGAGCCATCGCTATGATAGTCTCCTATATAATAGGAAACAGTCGGTCCTGCATTCAAAAACCAGTTATCCCAAAAAGGGTTAGTTACAACCCGGCGCTTGTCATCAGTAGGCTGTGCATGTTCCTGAGTAGTATAAATAGTATCGCTTTCTATAACTTCCTGCGCTTCTACTACTCTTACCAAAGACAACAAACAAATAATCAATAAAATAAAAACATTCCTCTTCATACTTACAAAAAATTTAAGACATATTTCTTATCACACACATCAATCACCTGCTTACGATGGGATACCACAATAATCATCTTGTCTTTTCCGTGTGCTTTTAATGAGTGAATTATATTTTGTTCTGTTTCTTCATCTAAAGAAGCGGTCGCTTCATCCAATAGAAGTACATCGCCACCGTGCAACAATGCACGAGCAATGGCCAATCTCTGTATTTGTCCACCGGAAAGCCCCTTCCCGCCTTCCTTCAGTTCACTGTTGAGCCCCGACGGCATTGAAAAAACAAAATCAGCAGCAGCCATTTTCAAAGTCTTCTTCATTACTTCGTCATCAGCATCCGGATTTCCCAAAGAAAGGTTCTCCCGGATACTTCCGGAAAAAAGATAATTCCCTTGAGGTACATACGCTATCCGTTGCCGGAAGGCGGGAGCCATCGGAAAGCCGGATTTATTATCCGATACAGTAACCGTCCCCTGTTGCGGAGATACCAGCCCAAGTAATAATCGCATTACCGTGGTCTTTCCACATCCGGTTGCTCCGACTAATGCAGTCATTTTCCCCCGCTCAAAAACAAAATTTGCGTGAGATAATGTTTGTCTACCGGTTTCATACCCGAAAGTAACATCGGAAAAAGTTATTTTTTCTATCCGGAAAGACGGTTGGACCAAAGACATATCTGCCTGTTCCCTCGGTAGTTTCTCCAATTCATTCAAACGTTCCAATGCTGTGTATGCAGCAATAAAAGCAGGAATACTCGCTGCCAGCCCAAGTGCCGGCCCTTGCATCATGGCCACCAGCTGTAAAAAAGCAGTCATAGTGCCAAAGGTTATCTCATTCCCGTACAATTGATAAACTCCCCATGAAAAAGCAGTCAGATAGCCTGTTGCAAAGCCAAATGAAAGTACCGAATTTGAGAATACATGAAAACGATTATGAGATAAGACATGAGCTAAAAAATCATTCTGCTTTTTCACCAGCTCTTTCTTCATACGGTCCTCTATATGTAAGGCTTTCGCTATTCCTGCATTTTGGACTGACTCTTGAAAGTATTGCCGTACCACTGACTGGGATTCCTTAATCAACACAGACAGCTTACGCATTTTCTTGAAATACAATTTACTTACCAGCAATACTATCGGTATAATTACCATTAGTACAAGTGTCAGCCTACGATCCAAAATAAACAGATAAATTATTGCACTCGCCAATTTTAACAGTGTAACAAGAAATTGCGGAAATGTACGTACCACCAATTGAACAATGTCACCAATGTCCGTCCCTACCCGTGACATGATATCACCACTATGATACATCTGCTGCGCTTTCCATTCGGCATGTAATATCCCAGAAAAATAATGCAATGACAAACGGTTATACAAGGTCGTCTGATAATGTACCCCAATCTTGGAAGCTAATATAGAAAGTATGATATTTCCTGTATACAATAGTGCCAACCCAATTAACCCCCACTCTATTCTCCCTGTTACTACATGTGTAGCAACATCGATAACCTTTTTAGAGCATATAATCGAGGATAACGAGAAACCAACCCCTAATACCCCTATCGTCAAAAGAAGAAAAGAAGACAAACTGTCCTGCCGCACCAACACATACAAATACTTCAACAGGTCCTTTACTGCTCCTCTCTCTGCCTTTTTCTCTTTTCCCATCTAAACTCTTTGCCTGTTATCACTGCTTTGCATACACGCCCCAACTTATGGCATACAAATCCCTTCGCTTGTTTCCGGCAATATGGAGATAAACGGATAGCACGAAACACGTCTTTCCCGACCCGTTCCAATTTACCACCCAGAGATAAAGATGCAAATGGTTGATGTATCAAAACCGCAGTTCGTCCAAAATTACCCTTCATTATCATATCCCGATATAACTGTTGCAATTTCCTGCCGGATATTCCGGCATTCCACCGATTGGGTAACTCAGATACATCCAAGTCCAAATAAATCACTGCCAATGATGTAAAAACCGGTCCAAAATTTCCGATTCCGGCTTTCCGAAGCTCCTGACGCAAACTATCAAAATCTATAGCAGATGCATTAGCACGTAAAAATACAGCCCAATCACATAAATAACGTATGCTGATTCCTTCTTGCAAGAGATGAAAAGCCGGATGAACCAATAATAACTGTGCATTAAACGCCGATGCGGGAATCAAATACTTTCCCACCTCATTTTCAACAACAGAAGTATCTATATCCAACCCTCGCGGAGCTAAATGATTATATGCAGCATGTAGTTCTACCTCTACTCCTTTGTAATAAAAGGTATGATGCCAATCACCATATTCCACCTCCATTCCCCATTGACGAACCGTCCTTATCGCCCGATCGTAATCCAACGGAAAATAAAGATCCAGATCACCGGGAGCACGCAACAAGGGCTGGTCATACCAATTTGCTACCCCGATACCCTTCAACAATACCACTTTTATACCTGCTTGTCCGAAACGTTCGTTCAATTCATCCCATACCTTCCTCAAATGGCGGTTACACTGTTCGATATATCCGGTACGCCCGTACCATTGTAACAAAGTATCCATAGACGGCCGGTAACCTGCAGGCAATTTCACCAACGCCGGATAGCAAAGTCCGGTCACCGCTTGTTCCTGTGCCAGCGCCAACAAATGTCTCCAATCACTTTCCGACAAATCTCCCAGACATTCAATCCGTGGCATTCCTCCCCACAAACCACACCGAAGCAACTCCCTAAAAGCCACCTCAACTTTATCTGTAATATTTAAAAGATCATTGACAGACATATATTATCCACCGACCGTCAACAATCTGTCTTTTCCAATACACGAAGTTCCCACAACTGCTCAAGCCACTCCTCCACATCCTTTGCGACCGATACTTCATCCGCATCATATACATCCGTCAATATCTCCACCAACTGCTGTAGCGTACAAGAACGCTCAATCAACGCTTCTGCCAATAACGCAGCAGACGGATTCAATACAATCATCCGCGAATAATCCACCTCTTCCATCCCCGATGCCATTAATATCTTTTCTCCTGCCACTTCCTGAATCAGGATACCCTCTTTCAACTTTAATTTCATTTACTTTACCTTTTTATTGCGATATAACCCGGCATACAAATTAAGCAACCCCAACAACCATCTATGTACAGGAAAACTTTTCATCCAACAGTAAGAACATACTCTCCACCGTAACGAACGACAATTGATTATACTCTCACCTCCGTTACGTCTTACTTGCTCTACTATACCTATAATATCTTCTGCAATTACCAGCTCATACGTACGATTATGATCGCCTCTCATCCAATATTCACCGTTTTTTATCTTTATCAAACGATGTAAAATATACCGTCCTTCCCATTGGAACAGAAATATGGCCCCCGGTTTTAATTCATTTGCACAAGGAGTTTTCAAGACCACTAAATCACGTGTATTACGTAAAAACGGATACATACTTTCACCCTTGATACGTAATACCGCTTTGTGTCCGTTCTTTAAAGAATCCGAAATATGCCGAAGCAAGATATTGTTATCCACATACCTCACTTCGGCTTTATTGTTGGGGATATATCCCATTTCCCGACAATCTAATCTTAAATTGAATATAGCCGGAACAATTTCATTTATAAAATCAAAATCTAAGATTATTTATTAGAAAAATAGGGTTCAGAACGCATAATTAATTGTTCTGAAGGAATATCTATTATTATCGGTTCGTCAACACCACGAGTTTTCGGATATTTAGCATCTTCCTCTAAAAATTTCTTATACATGTCCACTATATTCTGGACAGTCAATGCCAAATACAGATAGTGATTTCTATTATACTGAAGGGTCAGACTATTGATAGGAACTCTATAAGCCAACACCGTCTGTTTTGTACTCGTAGAGGTTTTATCTCTAAAGCCCATGAACAATAATAGATTTATGTCTCGTACATCATTAAACTCCGTAACAGGAAAAAATGGATAATTATCACATTGACTGGATATACCATACATCGTTTGCTTTTTGTCTCCCCATTGATAACTTGCGAGTTCGTCCATCCAGGCAGGATTATCCAAGTTACAAAGATAAACATTTCCTCTCGGTGCTCCCAAACCAGCTTGAACACCATCTATAAAATCATAGGAAAGTGGAAAGTTCTCAAGTCCTTTCTTACGAGTAAAAATATTCGTAACGCTCATCGTTTCCGGATATCCCGCTGCATGCAAACTCATATCAGTAGCTTCAATAGCTTTATCCAAAGAAGTAAATTCGTCTATATCACCAATACTCTTAGGGTGACCATTGTCGTCTACACCTTCAATTATCATAGTTGAAAGAGTAATGCATGCAGTCATACGGTTCAATTCCACATCCCATTCTTTTACCGGATAAGCCATTGAAGCATTTGCTCCTACAGACTTAACTACATATCCGTCTCCTTCTTTTTCAAAAATCATACCATCTGAAGAAAAGAGTCTATCATGATACTCTTCATACGCATCAGGGAAAAGCTGATTTTTATCTGTGTCATATAGATTCTCACCCACTTCCAACTTTTTTAAAGAGAATTCAGTTCCATCTTTCGGATCAAAAGATGTAAAAATAAACCGAGATTTCGGGAAGCTGCTAAGCGGTAAACTTACTTTTTTATCGTCAACTACACTTTCGAAAGTCACTATATCACCATCTGTAGCCGATGGGGTGATTTTATAATTAAAACTATAGCCATTTTCCGTATCCAACTTAATCGCATCTTTTTGCAATTCACCGTCTTGATAAAAAGCAATATACATATCAATACCATCGGGCAAAGCACTCTTCGGATTTTTAGTATTCGGGTCAACTTCATCCGCAGAGCGCGTTGTCAAATCACTACTATTATCACCCTCCACTACATATACATCAGCTAACTTAGCACTCACCCATTCTACATCAGATTCAATAAAATTCGACTCAGAACCATTAATTAACTCATTATCCGATGAACATCCACTCATCAGTCCACCGAGCAATAAAAAGAATAAATATCTAAAACTCTTCATAATTTATTTTTATTTAATTGATTTACCAATTAGGATCCCAATCTACTTGACTGGAAGAAACAAACTCTTTATCTACGTATTCACCATTCAAGGCTTCGTGCAAATTTGAGCCGCTGTCTTTCACTTTAAAGGAGTTCGCAATACACTCATTCAACTCCACCTCCACTACTTTCAGTAAAGGCTTCTCATAAATACTTTTGTTTTCTTTCATGTTACGTTTTGTTTTAAAAATTCACATTATAATATTAACTAAATTTATTCTATAACATCATTAAACGAACATCAATGCCTTTGCACATACAAAGTGAGAAGATACTCCGACCACACTCAGCATGGCCGATGTCCCGTATCATATTTTTCCCATACCAACTGTACAGCCTCTTGCTCCGGTCTGTTCTCCAAATATACTACAGGTACGCTCTCTACTACCCGGGCCAGAGTACGCACAATGCCACGATATACTTCAGTCTGCTCCTTTATCATGGATACGGCTGCCAACAATATGGTAAACCCTTGGAGATTCGTTAAAGAAATCAGCCTATTTTGTGACGCTTGTTTCATCAGACAGACCAACTTCAGAGGTGCTTTCATCTGCCTATAGCAAACCGTTTTTCCGCTCCAGGGCGAGCCGTAGATATAGGGTATACCATCCTCTTCCAAACTCACGATCGGCTGGTCATCATTCATCAACGTACATCCGGGTACATAACGTAACCACAAACGCGCATGGGTACTTTTGCCCACACCTGAATGTCCAATAAATGCCACTCCCTCTCCCGCTGCCGTACGGACACATGCCGAATGCAGTAATACTCTACTCCGAGGGGCGGCGGCAGCTACGTAAGAAAGCATCAATATATTGTTTAGTGCCTGCGCGTCGATCTCGTCCTGTACCTTCCAGTCGATACGGACGCAGTGCCAATCAGAGTCGGCCTGCATGCGATAAATACGACACTGTTCACCTTCTATACAAAGAATGATATCATATGTGTAACACGTACTATAATAGAAATTCCAACAAGTGCCATTATCACACACATGACACACAGCATTCATTTCTTCCGAGATAGGAGGCAATTGCTCTATGTAACCAAGAGAAAAGATCGTTTCTTTGACCTCCTCTTCCTTCACTGCAAATGGACAAAAATTAAAAAGTGCCGGATGATCCATATCGGCATTTGCCGAAAAACAAAGACCTCCCACGTTATAATAATAGATTTTATTCATCAAAGCCTTCCTTCTTCTCTATTGAATCTACCAACGACGGATGTAAACTCGCCGTAGCAACTGCAGCAACTCCTTCAATAGCAATCACCACACGAAGCCCTCTTTTAATTCTCACAAACTTGCCAACCACACCTTCCCAAATTCCTCCGTTGACACGTACCCTTTCTCCTTTCTTTAAATGTATCTCCAATGGATCCACATACATAATATGTTCATTAAGAGTACCGGCCACAGCTATAAAGTCCATCATCTGCTTATCCGGCACAATGGTAGGAACATGATTGTTATCCATTATATAGCGTATCTTAGATGAAAGTAAAGAGAAACGTTTAAATTCTTCGATTTTCTTTCTACAAGTATGTATAAAAAGTAAATTATGTATTGCAGGAACTAATTGCCGAGTCTTTTTACCTTGACACTCCTTTTCGACATAGCGCATAGGAATAAAACTTTCTATGTGCTCTTTATCCAAGTATTCCTTTACTTTCATTTCTTGTGAATAAGTGATACGTAAAGGATACCAAGCTATTTCATCAATGGTTACCACAACTTATTTAAAGGTATGTATACAGTAGTAGATCGGAAAAAGGCGTACTATGGGGACACCCAAAAGAAGTCATTCTCTCTGATTAGTCACCTCCGGTTGTATATATTTCATTCATACTTCAACTCTTATTCCTCTTTCTATTGCAGAGAGAGGATATATACTTTTTTCATCAGATATATAAAACAAAGTATTTGGAGACAAAAAGAGGTGGGAAAAATAATGTTACTAATTTATTATATATTTATAAATCAATATAATACGATATATCCACCAAAATGCTTTGCAAAGGCATGACATCACAAAATAATTCTATACATATTTATCCATTTTCTTTGTGCAGATTGGAATATTTATGTTCAAGAACAAAATCAATCCGGTAGTCAATAAAGTAAATTAATATTATTCTAATTATTTCTTATACCCTTTGATCCTTATGTCATTACAAAATTATAATCATTTTTTTGTTGATTTTTCAAGTAATGTTTGTATATTTGCACTCATTCCATATTCCTCTCTCTGCAATAGAAAGAGGATATTTTTTTAATTATTACACATTGATATTATTTGTCTATAAATATTTTCAGATATAACAATTTATTACCGTATTCTTATTTCAAAATATTATCTAAACAAAAGCCAAAATATATTTCAGCATTCTCTATTGTTAGATATTACTTTTCTTAATTTTTCATATTGATATATAAACAGGCACCTTAAATAGTATATTTCATTTGTTATATAAAAAAACAAAAAAGACAATATAAAAATACCAATGATATGGAAACAAATAAAATTAAAGCCTCCTTATATAACAATCAGATAATTTCCCAAACAACAAACTGTCCTTCTTTCGTATCATACATAGATGAGGAAATCAGAAAATTATCTAATGCAGGACGAAATGGAACTGCACAGAATTATAAAGCTGCCATGAACAGCTTCACAAAATTTATAAGGAACGAGAATTTCCCACTATCTTCTTTTACTGAAGAAATAGTTCAAAAATATGAATCATGGCTCAGAAACAGATATTTATCCCGGAATACGATCTCCTTCTACATGAGACAATTGCGTTCCATATACAACAAGGCCGTTAAAGCCAATCTTACGGAACAGACTTTCCCATTTGATAATGTATATACAGGTATAGATAAAACAAAAAAGAGGGCTGTAGACATTTCTGTTATCACCAAATTAATAGCATTAGATTTATCATATTCCTCTTCTCTCTGTTTCGCCAGAGATTTATTCTTGCTTAGCTTCTATATGAGAGGAATGGCCTTTGTAGACATGGCATATCTCAAACATGACAACATAAAAAATGGAGTTATTCGCTACATCCGACATAAGACAGATATTATGCTGGAAATTAAGATAGAACAATGTATATCAGATATAATCAACCGTTATGCATCTAAAAGTAAATTAGGGTATCTATTACCTATCATTACAAGAACAGACGCAGAAAAAGCATATACCCAATATAAAAACAAACGTAGCTATTACAACAAATTATTAAAAAAGATATCACAACTGATAGGTCCGGATATCCTGTTGACTTCTTATGTATCGCGCCATAGTTGGGCAACAATAGCCAGAAATATGAATATCTCTTTAGCTGTCATCAGTGCTGGTATGGGACACAGTTCAGAAACCATGACACGTATTTATCTAACTTCATTAGAAGCATCGACTATTGATCAAGCCAATTCTGCCATACTCAATCATATATCCAGTATTCACAAGAATCAATAAAAAAGCATAGCTTCTTTTTTTAATTCATATTATATTCTAAATGATTACCCAACTGACAAAATTAAGAAACCGAATAATATGTTACAATAAAAACCTTTTAATAAAATCATGTTTTGTCAACTAACCCTATTCATAATCATCATTAAAATTATTTAAACAGATATTTTCTCAACAAATAACTCACAAATTGCTAATATATATGATTTGAGACAACTTTTAATAGAGTGGGATCCGATAATATTTGCACATCATTGCTGTCCCATTAAATCTAAAATACCATTACCTACAGTGGAGACGGCAGCAGTCACCTTGTCGTTCAAATCGTCAATCATATATGGTTGCACTTCCGTTTCAATATCGATTGTTTGTGATGCTTTGCCAAACTCGTAGGAATCTTCGTCTCGAAAATATCCCAAACCAACAAACAAAAGAAGCCTCATAACGTTCTAATTATCATAATAGTCAAAGATATTAATCATGGGAATCATAATAGCAATCATCATAGTCATTACTCTATTCGTACTGATCAAGTCTGCCACAAGGGCAAATAAAGAAAACAAAGAAATAGATCCGGTATCGCCACCGGAAAATAATAAAGATGATAAAAACAACAAAGAAGTTGGTGATAAACAAACAAATCATAAAAAATAAAATGCGTTATAATTCATTGCGTTATAACTCATACTGAATATATCATTTCAAACAGAGTTACAACGCAATTTATACAAACACACACAATGTTTTCACCTTATTTTTCCGCCCACTCAAGTATTACAGGACTTTTTATATTTACCCCAAGCAAATGCGCCTTTGCCAAAATATTACGTGCCAACTGGGCTTTATATTCTTCGGGAGCATATCGAAAATAAGCTTCCGCCGCCCTCACGTGAGCGGCATCATGAATGGGAAATTCCCTTAACTCAGGTATCCCGAATTCCGAAATATCCAACTTTTTCCGCTCTTTGGATGCCAACCGACCAGATGACATTTTTTTGATTCCGTTCATAATCCTTTTTTTAATTATTACACATATTGGAAACAGTAACAGAAAAATCCTATAGAAAGATTTGCGGATAAAACAATATTAACTTGAAGAATTCATATACAGCAGTCAAGTAATAAAAAGCCAGTAGTTAAGTAAAAATAATCAGCCTGACATGTTTTCGGAATAAAAACACAAAAGGCTAACAAAAAAAAAGGCTATCTATCCCAGACAGCCAATCTTTTTGTTAACCTTAAATCTAATACTATGAAAAACACATTGCAAAGATACGGACTTCCGGGAGATTTGCAAATAATCCGTATGCCTTTACAAGATTTATAACATCGTTTAATAGATACCCGAAAGTCATTAACATTTTTGGAAGATATTCGTAAAAAACAATGCCCGATTTGAGAGTTGAATTAAGATAAAAACCACTATCTTTGCAACGTTTTATACTGTAAAATAACAATAAATCAAAAATATGATAGCTAAGATTAACCAGCTTCTTGAAGAAGTTGAAGCACTGAAAGCTGCCAATGCAGAAGAACTTGAAGCACTTCGTATCAAGTACCTTAGTAAAAAAGGAGCCATTAATGACTTAATGGCAGATTTTCGTAATGTTGCAGCCGAACAGAAAAAAGAGGTCGGCATGAGACTGAACGAACTCAAGGCCAAAGCACAGGAAAAGATCAATGCACTAAAAGAGCAATTCGAGACTCAAGAAAATGGTGCATGCGAACTGGACTTAACCCGTTCGGCTTACCCCATAGAAATGGGAACACGCCACCCGCTTTCTATTGTAAAAAATGAAATTATTGATATTTTCGCCCGTCTTGGCTTCAGCATTGCAGAAGGCCCGGAGATAGAAGACGACTGGCACGTATTTTCGGCATTAAACTTTGCAGAAGATCATCCGGCACGTGACATGCAAGATACTTTTTTCATTGAATCACACCCGGATATTTTACTGCGTACACATACTTCATCCGTGCAGACACGTGCCATGGAAGTATCCCAACCTCCTATCCGCATTATCTGTCCGGGGCGCGTGTACCGTAACGAGGCGATCAGTTATCGTGCACATTGTTTCTTCCACCAAGTAGAAGCGTTATATGTAGACAAAGACGTATCATTCACCGATTTGAAGCAAGTGCTGTTACTGTTTGCAAAAGAAATGTTCGGTGCAGATACCAAAATCCGTCTCCGCCCGTCCTACTTCCCATTTACAGAACCCAGTGCCGAAATGGATATCAGCTGTAATATCTGCGGTGGAAAAGGTTGCCCCTTCTGCAAGCATACAGGTTGGGTAGAGATTTTAGGATGTGGTATGGTAGATCCGAATGTTCTCGAAGCTAACGGTATAGACAGTAAAATATACAGCGGCTATGCTCTTGGCATGGGTGTAGAACGCATTACGAACTTAAAATACCAAGTAAAAGACCTTCGAATGTTCTCAGAAAACGACACGCGCTTCTTGAAAGAATTCGAAGCGGCCTACTAAAGGAGTTGAAAGTTAAAAGTTGAAAGTTGAAAGTTAGCTGCGCTATCATGCTACATAGTAATTTTCAACTTTCAACTCTCAACTCTCAACTCTCAACTAAAGAAAAGCTTTCAACTTTCAACTAACAAATAAGGCTTTCAACTTATGAAGGATCGGCTTGTCACCCGCGATTACTGTCTCATATTGGCAGCAAATTTCCTTTTGTATTTTGCCTTTTACCTGATACTACCGATTTTACCTTTTTACCTAACCGAAATATTCCATACGGGAAATGCCGCTGTGGGAATTATCCTCTCGTGCTATACCGTAGCCTCACTTTGTATCCGTCCATTCTCCGGTTACCTGTTAGATACATTGGCACGAAAACCTCTCTATCTGATAGCCTACTTTGTTTTCATCTCGATATTTGCCGGATATATGCTGGCGGGAGTATTGACATTATTCGTCCTGTTGAGAATAGCACACGGGCTGGCATTCGGTATGGTAACAGTAGCCGGAAATACGATTGTAATCGACATTACCCCATCCTCACGACGCGGAGAAGCAGTAGGATATTATGGACTGATGAATAATACAGCGATGAGCTTCGGACCGATGACAGGGTTATTCATGCATGATTCCTATTCTTTTGAAACAATCTTCCTTTGTTCTTTCATCTCCGGTGTCTTGGGATTTATTGCCGCCTGTTTGGTAAAGACACCTCCTAAACAGCCGGTAAAACGAGAACCTTTATCACTCGACCGTTTCGTATTGATAAAAGGTATACCTGCCGGCATCGCTTTATTGCTGTTATCCATCCCCTATGGCATGACAAGCACCTATGTGGCCATGTATGCCAAAGAGATAGGAATCAGCCTGAGTTCAGGATTGTTTTTCACCTTCATGGCCGTAGGCATGGCAGTATCCCGTATGTTCTCCGGCAGACAAGTAGATAAAGGCCGAATCACGCAGGTCATTATGCTTGGATTATATCTGGTATCTGCCTGTTTCTTTCTTTTAGCCGGTTGTGACGAACTGATGAAGATGAGTCCGGAACTAACTGAAGTGCTTTTTTTCATGATCGCTTTATTATTAGGAGTAGGGTTCGGCACCATGTTTCCGGCATTCAACACTCTGTTTGTCAATCTGGCTCCCAACAACCAACGCGGTACGGCCACTTCCACCTATCTAACTTCCTGGGATGTAGGAATCGGTATCGGGTTGATGGCCGGCGGTTATATCGCTCAACTCACCTCTTTTGATATGGCCTATTTATTTGGCGCCTGCCTCACAGTAGTTTCTATTTTCTATTTTAAATTAAGGGTAGCCCCCCACTATCATAAAAACAAATTACGATGAAAAAGAAAGAACGTTATGAAAAAGTAATCAACTGGTTTCAGGAAAATGTACCCGTGGCCGAAACAGAACTACATTACAATGATCCGTTCGAGTTGCTGATAGCCGTTATCCTTTCTGCACAATGTACAGATAAGCGGGTCAATATGATCACTCCGGCACTGTATCACGATTTTCCTACCCCGGAAGCATTGGCGGCAAGTAGCCCGGAAGTCATATTCGAATATATCCGAAGCGTCTCTTATCCGAACAACAAAGCCAAACACCTGGTAGGCATGGCACAAATGCTGGTGAAAGATTTCAATAGTAAAGTGCCCGATACGCTGGAAGAATTAATCAAACTGCCCGGTGTAGGACGTAAAACGGCCAATGTCATTCAATCCGTCGTATTTAATAAAGCTGCAATGGCAGTAGATACGCATGTATTCCGCGTAAGCCATCGCATCGGGTTAGTGGATGACACACATACCACACCTTTCAGCGTAGAAAAAGAATTAGTGAAATATATTCCGAAAAAATTAATTCCGATAGCACACCACTGGCTTATTCTGCACGGACGCTACATTTGCCAGGCCCGTACTCCAAAATGTGACAACTGTGGTTTGCAATTAATGTGTAAATATTTTCAAGAAGCCAAAATTAAGTAGCAAATAGTCAGAATTATAGCCAAATGACTATTAAATTCTAATTACCGACTACTGTATTCTAAAAAATAAATAGTAACTTTGCGGTCAATCCCAAAAAGAATACTAACACTTTTAAATAAATAGAGTATTATGACAATTGACAAATTTAACTTTGCTGGTAAAAAGGCATTCGTTCGCGTTGACTTCAACGTACCCTTGGACGAAAATTTCAACATTACAGATGACACACGTATCCGTGCCGCCCTTCCTACTCTGAAGAAAATTCTGTCAGACGGTGGTAGTGTAATTATCGGTTCTCACTTGGGACGTCCGAAAGGCGTTGCCGATAAATTCTCTCTGAAACACATCGTTAAGCATGTATCAGAATTGCTGGGCGTAGAAGTTCAATTCGCCAACGACTGTATGGGTGAAGAGGCTGCCGTTAAAGCTGCTGCTCTGCAACCGGGTGAAGCATTATTGCTTGAAAATCTTCGTTTCTATGCTGAAGAAGAAGGCAAACCGAGAGGTTTGGCAGAAGATGCGACAGATGAGGAAAAAGCCGCCGCTAAGAAAGCCGTAAAAGAAAGCCAGAAAGAATTCACAAAAAAATTGGCTTCTTACGCTGATTGCTATGTAAACGATGCATTTGGTACAGCTCACCGTGCACATGCTTCTACAGCTTTGATCGCCAAATACTTCGATAAAGACCATAAGATGTTCGGTTATCTGATGGAAAAAGAGGTAAAAGCTGTCGATAAAATATTGAATGATATCCAACGTCCGTTTACTGCTATCATGGGTGGTTCGAAGGTTTCTTCCAAAATAGAAATTATCGAAAA